>NZ_BJXJ01000011.1 GCF_007990935.1 Vibrio sagamiensis NBRC 104589 | reverse complement strand
AACGAGTTTCCATTCCGTTTCCCGTGTATAAACCACCAAACCGGACCCTTGCACCCCATCAGTTACCTTGACGATTTCACCGTATTTGTTTTCTCTTTCCTTTTTAACCAACCAGATCGGGCGCTCAGATAAACGAAGCCGGTGCCCGCCCATGTAATCCATGTAAGCGGAGAAAAAGCCAAGATCGGCCGCACTGAAACGTGTACGTAAGAGATTTACTACCAAAGGTGAAGCCGCAGCCTTTGAGCTTCACACAATGAAAGAGATTGACGATAAGCCCTGGATGGGTACTAAACCGGATAACCGAAGAATGAGTTAGCTTTTGGAAACTTGTTGGACCATCCATGGCCATACTTTAAAATCAGGCAAGCAAGCCAGAGAGCTCATATCTAAAACAATTGAAGAGTTGGGTAACCCGATCGCCTGCCAGTTTAAAGAACGAGACTACCTAGCGTATCGGGCAACTCGAATCCCATATCGGGGTAAAAATAAATCCATCGAGGTATCCCCGACCACACATAACCTTGAACTGATTTATCTAAAGGGCATGTTCAAGAAGCTGATTAAGTACAATCAGTGGAAATACCCCAACCCACTTGAAGCAATCGAGCCTATCAAAACCAGTGAAAAGCATCTTGCCTATCTAACCAAGCCACAAATCGAAGAGTTCTTTGATAATCTGCAGAGCTGCAAGCGAGTTATCAAGGCATCAATCCCGCAAATTATTGTCATCGCAAAAATTTGTTTGGCCACCGGTGCACGAATCAGTGAGGCACTCACTCTAACTCGCACTCAAATAACCGATTTCAAATTAACTTACACAGATACGAAAGGGAAAAGGAATCGCAGTGTGCCTATCTCACCATCTTTATATCAAGAGATTTTAGATATAGCGGTGAGCGACCATGACATATTTAACACCGGTTACAAAGATGCTTGGCGTTACATAAAAAGAGCCTTGCCTGAGCACGTTCCGAATGGGCAAGCGACACATGTTCTACGGCATACTTTTGCTTCGCATTTTATGATGAATAAAGGGGATATTTTGGTGCTGCAGCGTATTCTCGGCCACACAAAAATTGAGCAGACAATGGCGTATTCTCATTTTGCTCCAGAGCATTTGATACAAGCTGTTCACCTCAATCCTTTAGAGAATTAGTGGCGACAAAATGGCGGCAGCCACTGTAATAGAGCGTTATTTAACGGTTTTAGACGTAAAAAAGGCGACAATTTACACTGTCGCCTTTTGCTATTTAAGAGCTAATTTTGCCTATTCCCAATCAAGGATAACCTTGCCGGAAGCCCCGCTACGCATGACATCGAAGCCTTCTTGGAAGTCATCAATCTTGTAGTGATGAGTGATGATCGGTGAGAGATCTAAGCCAGATTGAATCAAAGAAGCCATCTTGTACCAGGTCTCGAACATTTCGCGGCCATAGATACCTTTGATGATCAAGCCTTTGAAGATCACTTGGTTCCAGTCGATGCCCATGTCTGATGGTGGAATACCCAGTAGCGCAATACGACCACCGTGATTCATAGTGGTTAACATGGAGTTAAACGCAGATGGGTTACCAGACATCTCTAGACCAACATCAAAACCTTCTGTCATACCGAGTTCTGACATCACACCTTCTAAATTCTCTTCTGCGACATTGACTGCACGCGTGACACCCATCTTACGTGCAAGATCTAGACGGTATTCATTAACGTCTGTAATAACAACATGGCGAGCACCTACATGTTTCGCAACAGCTGCCGCCATAATGCCAATTGGGCCAGCACCTGTTATTAGGACATCTTCACCGACGAGATCAAACGACAACGCAGTGTGTACCGCGTTACCAAATGGGTCAAAGATCGACGCAAGATCATCAGAAATACCTTCCGGGATCTTAAAGGCATTAAAAGCTGGGATCACAAGGTACTCTGCAAAAGCACCCTCGCGGTTTACACCCACGCCAATGGTATTACGGCATAAGTGAGTGCGACCACCACGACAATTACGGCAATGACCGCATGTGATGTGACCTTCACCGGAAACACGATCACCAATCTCAAAGCCACGCACTTCCTGACCAATCGCCACAACTTCACCGACGTATTCATGACCCACTACCATAGGAACTGGAATTGTCTTTTGTGACCATTCGTCCCAATTATAAATATGTACGTCTGTCCCACAGATAGCGGTTTTCTTGATTTTGATCAGAATGTCGTTATGACCCATCTCCGGTTTCTCAACCTCGGTCATCCAGATGCCTTCTTCAGGCTTTAGCTTTGATAGCGCTTTAATCTTCATAATATAACCTTAACTCAAGATCCTAGAACCTTAGATGATGCCCATGTCCTTACCAACTTGGATGAACGCATCAATAGCACGATCTAACTGCTCACGAGAATGTGCCGCAGACATTTGAGTACGGATACGAGCTTGACCTTTTGGTACGACTGGGAATGAGAATCCAATCACGTAGATGCCTTTCTCTAGAGCACGTTCAGCAAACTCTGCAGCTACTTTTGCATCACCCAGCATGATTGGAATGATCGCATGATCAGCTCCGCCCATTGTAAAGCCTGCACTTTCCATACGAACACGGAAATGCGCTGCGTTTTCCCATAGACGGTCACGTAAGTCACCACTCTCTTCAAGCAAATCCAACACTCGGATAGATGCATTAACGATCGCAGGAGCCACCGAGTTAGAGAATAGGTATGGACGAGAACGCTGACGTAACCAGTCGATCACTTCTTTTTTACCCGAGGTATAACCACCTGAAGCACCGCCCATCGCTTTGCCGAGTGTGCCTGTAATAATGTCGATACGGTCAACAACGTTATGATGCTCGTGTGTTCCTGCACCTGTTTTGCCCATAAAGCCAACTGCGTGTGAGTCATCAACCATGGTCAATGCGCCGTATTTCTCTGCAAGGTCACAGATCACCGGCAGGTTCGCAACCACACCGTCCATAGAAAAGACACCGTCAGTAACGATAAGAATATGGCGAGCACCCGCTTCTTTTGCCGCGATCAATTGTTGCTCAAGTTCTTCCATATTGTTATTTGCGTAACGGAAACGCATCGCTTTACATAGACGAACCCCATCTATAATCGAAGCGTGGTTTAACGCATCAGAAATAATCGCATCTTCTTTGCCCAAAATGGTCTCAAACAAACCAGTATTGGCATCAAAGCATGAGGTGTAAAGAATGGTATCTTCTTTGCCTAAAAACTTAGACAGTTTCTGCTCTAGCTCTTTATGGATATCTTGTGTACCACAAATGAAACGAACAGAAGCCATACCAAAGCCATGTGCTTCCATGCCTGTTTTACCGGCTTCAATTAACTCAGGGTGGTTTGCAAGACCTAAGTAGTTATTAGCACAGAAGTTTAATACTTCTTCACCCGTAGAAATCTTCACTGCCGCTTGTTGCTGTGAAGTGATAATACGCTCAGATTTATATAAACCTTCTTCTTTCACTTCTTCTATTTGCTGGGCAATTTGTTGGTAAAAGTCAGCAGACATTCGCTTTTCCTTATTTCGATTCTGATGATGTATCGACGCCCTACTTCGACTCACCCGAATATCAGTTCATTGGATGAGGTGAATCATTAACCAGCAGAGGCGATACCTGAACTAGTGTGCCTTTCGTTGATATGGATACAGTGTAATTGAAGCAAGAAATAACGATTATCCCTCAAGATGGAAAAACATTAATGAACTCAAGGCACAAATAAAAACCCAAGGTGGTATTACATTGATTTTAATATAAACATTCTTCATTTGAATGCTTAAGTAATAACTCAAATTCTTCAGCGGGCAATGGCTGACTAAAGTAAAAACCTTGGCCAAGCTCACAATTTAAGTTTTGTAAGTATTCCAGATGCCGTTTTTCTTCTATGCCTTCCGCAACGATTTCAAGTTTCAACGCTTGCGCCATCGCAATAATAACTTTGACCAATGCACGGTCAGAATCGTTTTCAAACATATTTTGCATAAAACTTCGATCTATCTTAAGACGATCAAATGGAAACTTCTGTAAATAACTCAGCGCTGAATAGCCCGTACCAAAATCATCGATAACCAACTTCGCTCCCAAAGCTTTAAGATCATCTAATAAGCCTTTTAGTTCTTTAGTATCACTGAACAATAAACCTTCGGTTACTTCAATATCAAACTTTTCAGCGGGTAAGCCCGATTCACTCAGGTGATGTTTAATTCGTTCAAGTAAGCGTTCGCAATATCTGAACTGCACACTAGAAAAATTAACCGAAATCGATATGGGCGCGATAGATTGCCACCGTGCCGCCTGATGACAAGCATGTCGAATTGCAAAGTCACCTAATTGGTGTATCAAGCCATTTTTTTCTGCGACTGAGATAAATTCATCAGGGCTGACTGAGCCCAACTTGACATCATTCCAACGCATTAAGGCTTCTGCGCCAACAATTCTGCCACTGTGTAAGTTAATAATAGGTTGATAATATAAGCTGAGTTGTTCGTACAATATGGCATGGCGTAAGCGTTTTTCTAGGTCAAGAAAACGTTGCAAATCCTGATTCATATTTTGGTTATAGAAACAAAAAGCATTACGACCCTCTTGCTTAACACGATACATAGCCATATCAGCACAGGCAAGCAGTTGCTCTACTTTTTCACCATCTTCAGGAAATACAGACATCCCAATACTAGCAGACAAAAAGAACTCGTGATTATGCCAAATAAATGGCTGTTGGAATACCGCCAATATTTTTGCAGCAAAATGCTTAGCATTATTTAAATTTTGTAGCTCAGGCACAATAAGAAGAAATTCATCACCACCAATTCTGGCTAAAAAGTCAGTATCTCTTAAAGCTTCTTGTAGACGATCAACGGCTAGTTTAAGTACTTCATCACCAACAAAATGCCCCATTGAATCATTAATTTGTTTGAAGTGATCTAAATCAATAAACATGACTAACACTTTGCTACCGAAATGACTGGCTCTAGAGAGATCTAAGCTCAATCGCTCTGAGCCATGTAAACGGTTCGGAAGCCCAGTCAATGCATCATGTTTGGCTAAGAAGGCAAGTTCTGTTTCAGAAAACTTTCGACGTTCAATTTCTTGGGTTAAACGTTGGTTTTGCTGAGAAAGAAAGTCTTTACGATGTTTCTCCTCTTCTAATTTGATCTTTAGTTCTACACGGTTGTTGTTGAGGTAAAACGCATATAAGAGGCCTGCAACCATCAAAATAGCGATAATACTGAGTATCGTGATAAAGAGTTTTGAGGTATAAAGATCGCTCTTATCGAAAGGTTCAAACCAGGCCATTAAATTATATTGGTTTTTCTCATCGGGGACGGAAAAGTAGATGCTTTCTTGTAGATCACCATCGATCTTATGTAGAATTTGTCTGTTACCCCCAGTATTATCACGGTTGTTCAAATCCCAAAATATTATTTCTTCATCACCCAATCTCAGCACCAAACGGCTATTATGTCCCTCTTGATTACTCTTGTTTAATGATGACGTCACGGTGTTCTTATCAAGATCAGCAATTAAGTACCCCACACGTTTTCCAGAAAAAAGTACATTTTGAGTCAATCGAATATATTTTCGTCCACTTTCTTCTATTATCTGAAGCCGTTTCGACACATTGAGGCGTTGTTTACTTAATTGTTCAGCGACTTCTGATAAAGAAATCTCCTTTTTTCCTGTAGTAGCAATCACTTTGCCATCTAAACCAATCAAGCTTAACCTTTGATACAAAAGTTGTTCGTTCTGCAGCTTTACCTGTGCTTTAGCTTTCAGCTTTTGCTTTAGATTGATCAAGCTTGCACCCAAACCGTATTCCATTGACATACCAGACGCAAGGTTAGCAAAGAATGTTTGCAGTGTTTTATCTGTTGAAAGATGAATCATATCTTCCTTTGCTATGGTTAAGACACTATCTAGCATTCCTGCATAACTTTTTACTTGCAAACCAAGCTCACGATGCTGAGAGTCTTTTAGTTTATTTTGACCTAGCCCCGTCATTGTAATAATTGTTGCTAAATAGACTGAGATTAAACCAGCACAAATAATAATTATTCGTTTACTTGATGTTTTTTTCACAAGTTTTCTCATCACTTATTTTTACTATTTTCCGAGAAATAGTCATGATAAAAATAAAAGATGGATGGATAGTATTTTTCCACTAGTTTTTGATAAGTACCATCTTTCTTGATCGCACTTAAATATTGGTTAAATGCGATTTTTAGTTCTGGTGAGTTGTGACGAAATGCTACTGCCATTTTTTGATTTTTTGAAATAGGGCCAATCACTTTAATTTCACCGGGCCACTTCTCCATTGCTATTAGCGTATCAGCGACATCAAGCAAGGTACTCTCTGCGTCATTTTTCATGATCGCAGGGACCATCTCATTAAGGTGACGACGGCCATCAGGGAGAATGATATCGGCCTTGGTTTCATGTAGCTCGTAAAGATTTGGGTCAAGGCAGGAATGCTTCATTGCCAGCACTGTTCGACCGTCAATCAAGCGCTTCACTTGACGAATATCTTCTTCAATAGAACCTGTTGGTTTAATAGGTTTCATAGAAGAATCCGTACGCGCCACCAGCCATACTCCAGATGGAAAATAATCGTCTGAGAAATCCATGACTTCCTTGCGCCAATCAAGAATCGTTACGCCATTCGCAATCAGATCTCCTTCGATCAACATCGCTCGCCCCATAACAACAGACTTATCTTTATATTCAATATGTTGACCGACTAATTTACCAACAACATTATTCCATTGAGCAGGGACATATTCATAACGAACTCCTATCGAGGTGGCAAAACCTTTGATAATTTCTACATCTAAGCCAGCTAGCGTTTGGATTTCTCCCTGCTCAATATGGGAGACAAAATTGGCATAAGAAACACCAATATGACGTAATACACCTCGCTCTTGAATACCTTTAAGATCATTGGCCAAGAGCAAGGGAGAGAAAAAAATGAACGAGGTAATTCCTTTTGCTAAGCAATACTTAAATATCTTGTTTAACATGCTGATACCTGTTGATTTAATTCCCAATATTAAGAAACACACATGACTCGATCAAAGTGTGTAATACAATCGACTCATGGCTTTTACTAGGCCTGTTACATCCTGATCATCATGAAATAAATGCGTTGAAATACGCAATGCATGAGTTTCTTTCAGGTCTTCTTTCGTCAGTTTAAAACTGGTTGTACGTATAATGTAGCCGTACTCTTCACGTAAACGATCGCGGAAAAGAATCAATTGCTCTTCATTGGTCACATCAGAAAAAGGGTTAAATGTGGTTAAACCACTCATTAAACCTTCCACACCGGGTGAATACACAGTTGCTTGAGGAAATACTTTTCGGATCTGTGCTTTACACTGCTTACTTAATGTTAAGATACGATCCTGAATAGATTGTCGGCCAATTTGATCCCACATTTTACAACTGTCAGTCAAGGCCTGTTTTGCTGGATAATTATCATTCCCTACGTACTGCATTCTGAGTTGTTTGCTAAGGTGTTCAGAGTGAGAAATTGATGAGTTAATCATCCACAATGGTGTCTCACGATCATGCCAATACTCATTAAGTCTTTTTGCGTCTTTTCTAATGTAGAGAATTCCTGTACCTCCAGGTCCACACTGCCACTTATGACCCGAGCCAACATAAAAATCACAGTCTATGTCATGAAAGTCCAAAGCCAGCATACCAATTGTGTGTGCTCCATCGACTAAAGTTGGAATACAATGCTTCTTAGCGATTCGGCAAATCGCTTTAGCTGGTAAGGCAGTCCCCGTTTTGTAGGTCACATGGGAAAAAACCATCAAGCGAATATTCTGATGGGCTTCAATCACATCACGAAATGCATTGATATAATCCTTCTCTGTTACTGTTTCTGTTCCAGTAAACACTGGCAGTTGTACTTCTATAACTTGAACACCAAAACGGTGTGCAACAACATGTAATGGTGATGTAACCGCAACATGCTCATGATTGGTCGTCAAAATTATATCACCCGGCTCAAAATGTAGGCCATTAATAATCGAGCACACTCCATCAGTCGTGTTTCGGGTTAGGACTAACTCCTCAGCCCCAGCACCAAAACCCGGAGCTATCGTGTGGTACATTTCTTCAACATGTGGAAACGGACCAAATTTATCTTTCATATCCCAAGGGTTTTTAGCAACCAATGTATTATTACGGTCATAAGCTTCTAAAACATGTTTTGGCATTGAGCCGGTTGTACCTACGTTCATATAAGTACTTTGCTTATCTAAAACAAATTGCTTTTTTACTTTCCTCCAAAAACCTTTGTGAGCACCAATGGCCTGTGCTGAATGTTCCCAATCTAAGCTTTCTAAATTAGCCTGAACTGAACTCGAAAAAACAGACGTACCAATACCTGCTACAGCAGCACCTGCCGCACCTTTAATAAAATTACGACGACTTTGGTTAGTTTTTGTAAGTGCCTGCTCCAGCATCCACTTTATCCTTATAAAAATATGAGAATGATGCTCGCACAAATTATTAGTGTTTGAACTGAGAAACTCGTATTGGACTCAAACTCTTTAGTTACAAAATTGATTAAGCATATAAAAAAGTTTTTACAGAATAACATTCTAATTCTAGTGATCTAATAACGTCGACTCTTTATCAGTAATTAAGTGACTTATTGCTCATTTTTATTTGCTACTATTTTATATTGAAACAAGTTGGTAACATTACCTAAGCAATAACTTCCAAAAACCACTCAAAATCTTAACCAGAGCTCGACTTTGCATCTAAAAGTGATATTTTTATCAAATAAAACCATAAGCCATTCACTCGCTGATACGTTTATCTCAAGGTATACTGTGTTTATACTTTTCTAAACATATGATTTATGGTCAATCCAAAACTTATTGCTTTATTGCCCGACTTAGCGGCCTTTATTCTCGTTGTCAACGAAGGAAGTTTTACTGCTGCATCTAAAAAACTGGGAGTAACGCCTTCTGCTCTCAGTAAGTTAATTACTCGCCTAGAACACGCCCTTTCTGTAAAACTTTTTGAGAGAACAACTCGAAATCTACTCATTACTCAAGCAGGCAGTAAGGTTTATGAACAAAGCGTTACTATGGTGAATGCAGCGCAACTCGCCATTGAAATCTCTGAACAAGACCATACTGAACCTACTGGAACTTTGACTGTAGCCGCACCGGAAGCTTTTCTCAATTCGGTATTACAACCATTCGTTCTGCCTTTTTTACAACATTATCCGCATATCGAACTTAGATTAAGGGTCGCCGATGGAGAAATTGATCTGTTTCGTGAGGGCATTGATGTCGCTTTTAAACTTACCGATAAACCTGATGAAAACTTGATTCTACGAGAAATCAGCAAAACCAGCCTCATACTGTGTGCTTCACCTGATTATCTCTTTAAAAATGGAACGCCAACGCATCCTGTGGACTTAAAGCAACATGATTGCCTTTACCTCGCTGAAAACAACAAAGATAATATTTGGTCTTTTTATAAAGAAGAAATGTTCCACTCAATTCCAGTCCACGGTCGATACGCAGTTAACCACTCTCAAATGCGCTTAAATGGTGTGAAAGCAGGATTAGGCATTGGTATTTTTCATGACTTTGTGATTAAAGAAGCCTTAGAACAAGAAGAAGTGATTACGGTTCTATCTGACTGGACAATCAAAAGTAATTATCATGGTGCAGTTGCTATGCAATATCCGCAGTCGAAGTATATTCCTGCTCGTTTGCGTGTCTTTATAGATTTTATCACCCAACACCTTTGCCAATCAGAGTAAAATATCGTATACATCTACTTTAGCATATTATTATGTCTAAAAGTCAGCACTAAAGGGCAGTTCAGTATAACCTTAAAACTGGGGTAAATTGATCCAATAAATCTCACATCAAAGAGCTTTCGATTAAAAGCTCTTACTCTCTAAGGGGAAAAATGATGCTGTCCATATTCGATATCTTTAAAATTGGTGTTGGTCCATCTAGCTCACATACGAACGGCCCAATGCTGGCAGGTTACCATTTTACACAATTGTTGGCGGATAAAGTGGACACTGTCTATAAACTACAGGTTGATCTTTATGGTTCATTATCTTTAACAGGTAGAGGCCATCATACTGACCGAGCCACAGTACTGGGTTTAATGGGCAATAAACCCGACACAATAAACATGAGTAATGCAAAAGAGTCTTTGAAAAAAGTTCTTATTAATCAAACGATAATGCTATCTGGTCATCATGAAATTACCTTTGACTACGACCATGATATAGTTTTTCATAGCGAAAATTTACCACTGCATGAGAATGGTATGACAATTACCGCCCTAAACAATAAAATGCAGACGGTTGAATTTGAAACTTATTACTCCATTGGCGGGGGGTTCATCGCCACTGCTGATGAATTAGAAAACAGCAATAACAAAACGACCATTAAAGTACCGTTCACGTTTAACTCTGCCGAAGAAATGATAGAAAAAGCAGATAAGCATGGTTTAAGCCTTGGCTGTATGATCTTGCAAAATGAACTTAAATTTCACGATCAAGCTGAAATTAACAGTAAAACAGACAAAATCTGGCAAGTAATGACACAATGCATGCAACGTGGATTTGATACAGAAGGAGTGCTTGAGGGTGGATTAAATGTTACAAGGCGAGCCCCTAATCTACTCAAAAAACTAGAAGCAAACAGCTCAATTGAGAGTGACCCAATGGCGATCATGGACTGGATTAACTTATTTGCTTTTGCTGTCAGTGAAGAAAATGCAGCAGGTGGCCAAGTTATCACGTCACCAACTAATGGTGCTGCCGGAGTCATACCCGCCGTACTGATGTATTACCATCGTTTTATCAAAAGCCTTGATACAAAGCAGCTCAAAGACTTTCTTGCGGTTGCTGGAGCTATCGGTATTTTATATAAAACTAATGCCTCAATTTCTGGCGCAGAAGTGGGTTGTCAAGGTGAAATAGGCGTCTCTTCTTCTATGGCAGCCGCTGGATTAACAGCTCTTCGTGGTGGCAGTAACGAACAGATGTGTATCGCTGCAGAAATAGCCATGGAGCATTCATTAGGCATGACCTGCGACCCTATCGGAGGGCTGGTTCAAGTTCCTTGTATTGAGCGGAACGCAATGGGGGCAATGAAAGCCATCAATGCTTCACGCATGGCTCTAAAACGTAACAGCAAATGCTTAATTTCACTCGATAAAGTCATAGAAACCATGTATCAAACAGGGAAAGATATGAACAAGAAGTATCGCGAAACATCCCTTGGCGGGCTTGCGGTTATTCAACTTTCTCCTCCCTGCGAATAACGCGGACAGACACGTGAAGCAAATAACGTGAAAACAAATAACGAGGACAGGCATGAATAAGAAAAGTGTAAATCGGACACAAGTGGAATGAACGAAAAGCCTCACCATAAGAAGCCAATGAATAAATATACAAAAAACGCCCAATTACCGGGCGTTATTTTTCACACTTTATTTAATGTTTTCTTATACTTCGCTTACTGAACAACAATCTCATTCATTAAGTGATCAATTTGAACAACCACTTCTTCACTGGCATCTTCCATAGCATTAATGAATTCTACCATACCATTCATGTCGCCATTATTTGCATGCTTCATAGCTTCACGACCGCTATTATGAACGCCTTTGTGTGGCTCTTCGATCAGTTTGTAGCTTCGTAGATGGCTGTAATTCAAACCATCTCCTTTGTAATACCATTGACCTAATCGACACTCCGAATGACTGTTAACGGTTTCGGAGAAAGCACCGCTTTGTAACAAGCGGTAAATGTTATTCTTCCATATCGCATGATCGAGCTTTACCGTATCAAGGAATGCTCTTGTCGATGCCAAATGGATAACTTGTTTCATATGTTCAGATTTAACGACAACTTCATTCACGATTGCGCCAATTTGAGCAGAAGAGGTAGAAACTTCTTCGGCACAGGCTCGGTTCGCATCGATAGAAGTTTTAATCGTTCCAACTTGCGCTAACACTTGCTTCACCAGTGTGTCGATTTGTTCACTGGCTTCACTGGCCTTTCCTGCTAACGTTCTTACCTCATCCGCAACAACAGCAAAGCCCCTGCCTGCCTCACCTGCGCGAGCAGCCTCTATCGCAGCATTCAAAGCCAACAAGTTAGTTTGATCCGAGATTTCTTGAATACTCGAAACTAAGTGTGAGATAGACGTCGCCGTTTGATCCAAAATAAGCACAGACTCACTACTTTGCGAGGCTTGGGAGCTTATCTTGCAAGCACGATCGTCCAAATGACCCAGAGCTTGGTGAGTTTGCTGAAACATGTCATCAAGTTGTTTCAGGTCCTCACTCTCTCGAGCCATTGACTGCGCACTTTCGACCATTTCAGTTCGAATTGTCTGCAACATGGTGCCACCTCTAAGACTACTCAGCATCAAATCATCACGGCTTTGGAAGTTTTTCTGCGCCAGTGTTGCAGATTGCTTGGCCTCTTGAAGCTGATTTTCAACAGCAATCACGTCGTCCTGATACTTATTTTTTAATGCCGCTAATTCTTGTTTTAACGCATTATTTTCAGCTTTAAGCTTTTTAATTCCAAACATGGAGACATCATTTGTAACAAAGTGTAATATTGTTGATTATATTTTGATTATACAATAAGAGCAAGCTTTGAAAATATTTTCATGAAATTAGATTAAACATATCATTATATATGCTTTTATTATTGAAACTATTATATAACATTTACTTCTATTTATAGCCCACATCACATTTTAGTACTTTAATATGGTCCAAATGAAGGTAATCCTTCGTGCTATAATCAGTGTTACGTTTTTCTTTGCCTATTAATTTAACTATATTAATGATTGTTATGTAATTAAAACAACTCAAAGTACTTCATCATTAAGCTGTCCAAACGATGACCTTTTCTGTGATGCTCTCTTAAAGCGCCTGTAGTCTACTAGTTTTCTCAAACTTGAATATAATACCTAGTACAGTCAATCAATATAAAATAAATTAACACTTATATATTATAAAAAATTTTAAAATAAGAATTAATTTGGATTTAGTTATAATTAAAATAAACGAAAATAACACGACATTAGGCTGTTGGATTCTGTCGCAAATATAGCTAAAAACTTGACAGATCAACCCTCCAGATACAATCATTCTGCGAGATCTGAAAATCGCTCAAAGGCAGTCTCTCCTTCAATCTCAAATTACCCTCGTTTCAACATCACCCAAATAGTTTCAAGGATAATTTTGGAAGGGAAGTGGCAGCTTCTAAACATAAGAACCAGTCTTTAGTATTGATTTTTGGGTTAATCATGCCGAGTATCCGAAAGTTTGCGACAAAACCAAGAAAAAGCACGGTTTATTGATTTGAGAAAAAACACAAAAAAACCAGCGACTAAGCGCTGGCTTTAAAATTAAAAAGTTAAAATAACTTATTTAACTTCTTCAGTTGTTTGGTATTGGAACGCAGGAACAACAACTTCTACACGACGGTTAGCTTCACGACCTGCACGAGTTGCGTTGCTTTCTACTGGGTTCGCTTCGCCCATGCCTTTAACAGACATACGCTCAGCAGTGATACCTCGAGATTGGAATTCCTCAGCAACGGCTTGTGCACGTTTTTCAGTTAGCTTTTGGTTGTAAGCTTCAGTCCCTGTCGTATCGCTATAACCGGTAATCTCAACTTGAGCTTGTGGGTAAGTATTCATTACCTCAACAGTACCGTTGATTACTGATGCATTGTGAACTTCAGCACTTTCTAGGTCGAACTGAACCGTTGCAGTTTGAGCTGGGTACTCATTATCAATAATGCGAGTTGCTGGACGAGTTTCTACAACTTCTTGAACGGCTGGCTCAGCACCAAACTTGTAGTTTACACCTAGACCAAAGAAGTTTGCATCCATATCTTTGATGATGTTATCAGACATGTCTTGGTAACGTTGGTACTCAGCGCGTAGGCTCCAGTTGTAGTTGATTTGGTATTCAGCACCAAGAGAACCAGTTGGAACGAAATCTTTCTCGTCACCAGCCATCATGTAAGCGCCACCTACTTTTGCAAATAGGTTCCAAGCATCGTTAAGTGGTAGGTTGAATTTAGGAGCAAGAGTAATCGCCCATAGATCACCATCAACAACGTTTTTACCAGCTTTGTTGAAGTTACCAGTAAAGTCACCTAGGTAGTCGACACCGTATTCAGCAGCAATGTACTCATTAAAGTTGTAACCCAAGTGAAGACCAGCAGCAAAAGCATCGTCATCACAAGGTGCGTTGAGATGACAAGAATCATCTAGAGAGTTGTAACCTAGCTTACCACCGATGTATGTATCTGCAAGAGCAACATTTGACATTACGCCACCAGCAAGAATGGTAGCCACTGCAAGAGCAATTTTTTTCATTATTTTACCTTTAGCGCGAAGGTGTGCTTGATATTGGTACAACGTTATAGTCGTCAAACACAAAGCAAAAACCGACGCTATTTCAAGTGATTTAAAACTACGCCAACAAGCTTGAACTAATGTCTCTCAACAGTGCCTTTACAAAATTTAGGCAAGACATGAGTACTCCACTGTAACTCCCCTCTTTATCATCCAGCCAGTCTCATTTCACCATTTTGATTGATGGCAAAAATGTCTGGTCAACAAAGATGATCGAACTGCGGTAACTTTGTGACGCAAATCTCAAAACCCACTTTAACAGAACAATCAACTTTATTGTAAATTAGATTTCTTATTGAAACGATTAGTTTTTTTTATCGTTAAGCAAAGAGTGAACAATATCAGATCAAAAAGAACACAAATAGGACAATAAACAAACCACCACATAAGTAATGAGTGGGGAAAAGGTTACAAAAAAGCACAGTTATCATACTAACACTGTGCTTTTTTTGTTCAGATCTTGCTTAAAACAGCTAGGGTTGCAGCCAGAATATCTTGGCCAAACAACACACTTCGCTCTGCTGACCAGCCGTATAGAGGGTCAGGATAGTTGTTGTTATCTTTAAAGGGCATCTCAACCGTGTAAGATAAACATTTAAATTGCTCTGCGACCCAGTTTGAACCAACGGTTAAATTCGCTTGGCCAGGTTTATCTTTATCGTATCCTACTTCATCTTGAAACTCTGGAGTGATGGTTGATAGCGCATCTTTAAACGCTATTTCCAACTCCAACAAGCGTTGATTGTAAGAGGGAATCCCCTCGGAACCTGCAACAAAATTATAAGGCAGCGCTTCATCACCATGCAAATCCAGAAAAAGATCAGCACCCGTTGCGAGCATCTTCTCCCGTACAAGAAAAACTTCAGGGCTTTTATCCATTGAAGGTGATTGCCACTCTCGATTGAGGTTAACTCCTGCAGCATTCGTCCTCAGATGTCCTCGGACGCTACCGTCTGGGTTCATATTTGGCACAACATACAGTACAGCCTGTTCGAGCAGTGCTCGAGCCACCATATCGTTCTCATCAAGTAATCGCTGTATCATACCTTCCACACACCATTCAGCCATTGTTTCTCCTGGGTGTTGGCGTGCAATAATCCAAATTTTCTTTTTATTTTGACCTGCTTCCCCAAAAACCAGCAAACTCATGTCATTATCATCCAACGTATGACCTAAGGTTTCTAAGTTACAATGGTGTTGACTCTGCGCCATGTGTAGTAAGTCTAAGTGTCGATCGTAAGTATAAGGCGCAAAGTAGGCAAAATAGATTGAACGCCTTTCTGGGATCACAGTGAAAGACAACGTATCGCCATCAAACTCAGCAGGCACCCGAAACCACTCTTCACGATCGTAAGAAGCCACAACATCATAGCCTTGCCAACCTTCAGGATAAGCTGATTTTGCTAAGTCTAGTAACTTAATGGTATGTGGCTGTTCAGCTTCACTCTCAAGGCGAAAATGAAACCATTGATAAAATTCTGATAAATTATCCTTCGGAATCTTGAGCTGAATATCATTCTTATCATCCAACTTTACAATCTCAATACTACCACTATCGAAATTACTAAAGATTTTCATCATAGCTCCTCTTTTCTTTAAAAATTCAGCCACCGCTTAAAAAATTAGCGTAGATTGGTGACTGATAAGGTTAGGCAGTAGCGGACTTTGATTCAACAATGAGCGCATCATGACGCCAATATTCAATATCACAACCGAACACTAAACCATTCGCTGAACAACGAATGTGTTCAATAACCATCGCTGGTGCTCCTGGAGTCGCTCTCAGTAATTGTGCGACTTCTCCTTGCAAAGTTTGTATAGAAAATCGATATCTGGTTGTTTGATCATGCAGACCATACTGCTGATGGTAAAGGTTTGTCAGCGACTGACTTAAATCAAATTCCAATAAGTTTGGACATTGCTCAGGACAAACATAACTTATTACATACATGACCGGACGCTGATTCAAATAACAAATGCGTTCAATACTATGTATATCAGAAAAGGGGGATAGACCCAATAATTGTGAAGCATGCTTGTTAGCAAGAAGCGTTTTTGCTCTCACAAGCTGAATCTCGGGAGTAAACCCTTGCGCTTTAGCCATAATGGAAAAATCACAAAAATGTTCAAGATCATAGCAAAGTGGCGTAGGTGAAATGAACCAACCTCGACGATCCTCACGATAGATACGTCCTTCGGCTTCGAGCAATGACAACGCCTCTCGCAACGTGACACGTGTTGTCTTAAATGATTCCGCTAATTTTCTCTCAGCAGGAAGCTTTTGCCTGGGCGATAGCATACCTGTATCGATTTGCTCCATGATAGCTTCTTTAATTTTTATGTATTGCACACATGCCCTTTATTCTTATACCGCTCATAATGATAATTGTTGCGCAAGTTCCGATAGTGAATTGACAGTGTAAGTAGGATGGATACCTTCCGCACACTTTGCTCCTGACACATTCAGCCAACACGTATCGATGCCAAAGTTCTGACCACCAATAATATCTGAGTCTGGATTATCTCCAACCATAAGTACACGCTCTTTCGCTGGCATGCCCATACGTGTCATTGCGTACTCAAAGATACCCAAATCAGGTTTCGCTATACCAACTTGCTCTGAGATAACGACCAAATCAAAAAATGGGGTCATTCCTGTGCGCTCAAGCCTAATTGCTTGCAGTTCTGTAAAGCCATTAGTAATTATACCCATCTTCACTTTGCCATGCAGTTTTTCAACTAACTCTTTTGCTCCAGGCAACAAAGTACAAATGTCTGCCATCGCCTCTAAAAAGGCACTGTTTAACTCTGTTGTCGTTGTATCGAGTTTCTGCGCCCATTCAAGAAAACGCCTATGTTTCAACTCATCAGCGGTAATAGCACCATTTTGATAATCAACCCATAATGGCTTGTTGGTAGCTTGATAATGCAAAAAATCTTGCTGTGTGAAATCAACGCCTTTGAGAGAAAACATATGCTGTAAACCTTTAAAAGCATCAAAGTTAAATAAGGTTTCATCAGCGTCAAACAAGATCCAATCGTAATTCATTATCGTTTCCATTATTATCACGTTTCAGGCGCTTAGTTTATATTGTTTTCAATTTATAAGTAATGACCTTAAAGGGAAATTCATTGTTTCCTTTTTATCAACCCCTATCTATATATTAGGATGCTAGGGCATATAACCTAGCAATAACGCAATCAAAGAAAGGAATCTTGCTTGAACAACATGGCTTCATTGCCGATTTTTGTCACTGTAGTAGAATGCGGTAGCTTTTCATTAGCGTCAAAACAGCTCAACTTAACCAAATCGGCAGTCAGCAAACGCATCAGCCAGCTTGAAGATGTCTTGGCTATTCGCCTATTCAATCGGACAACCCGCAAACTCAGCCTTACCGAAGCTGGACACCTATATTATGATTATGCGGTTCAATCTTTGCATTTAGCTCAACAGGGCCTTGATGCAGTATCAGAACTTCAAGGTACCCCTCAAGGCAAACTAAAAATCACCGCACCAATGTCTTTTGGTTGTTTACACATTGCTCCATTGATCAGTGAGTTTCTTGCCAATTACCCAGGAATAGATATTGATCTACAACTGGAAGATGCAATGGTCGATCTCGTTGAACATGGCTTTGATTTAGGGGTTCGTATTGGAGAGCTTTCACTATCAAATCTCATTGCAAAGCGACTGACCACTTGTAAAAGCGTCTTATGCTGTTCACCTTCTTATTTCCAACAATATGGTTCACCAACCAAACCCTCGGACTTAGTTGCACATAACTGCATCCGTTATGCCTATTTTCGTGGAGGGGTCGAATGGACTTTCTTTCACAATGGGCAAAAAGTAAAAGTACTTCCGAAAGGGAATGTGGTCGTCAATAACAGCGAAGCAATAAGGCAGCTATTATTAGGAGGGAGTGGAATCGCGCAGCTCCCTACTTTTATTGCAGCTCGTGACATCAAGAAAGGCATCTTGATGTCACTCATGGACGATTATTCACTGCCTGAACATGCTATATATGCAGTTTATCCTGAGCGTAAGCATTTACCACTCAAAGTACGGGTATTTATTGATTTTTTGAGTGAAAAGTTCGGCCATAGTACACCCTATTGGGATGAATACTAATGACTACAAAAAGTAAACTCATCTCAAACTTAACTCTCGGATATTGCATTAAACAAAATCAGTTGGTGCTAAATGTACGGCACTGATCGATATCACCACTTTCAAAACCTCTTTTGAACCAAGTAATTCTTTGCTCAGAGGTTCCGTGTGTAAAGGTTTCAGGCTGTACCGCTCGACCCACCATTTCTTGTAAACGATCATCGCCAACCGCATTCGCGGCTGCAATTCCCTCTTCCATATCACCAGGATCTAATAACTGCATTTCATTGTTAACATAATATCCCCATACACCTGCATAGCAATCCGCTTGCAATTCTAGTTTCACACTCAGCCGATTGGCTTCTATAGGAGGAGATTGACGCTTCAAGCGATGGACTTGATTACTAATACCAAGAAGGTTTTGTACATGGTGTCCTACTTCATGCGCAATAACATAAGCAAAAGCAAAATCACCCGGAGCTCCTAGATTTTTCAGTTCGTCCATAAAGCTCAAATCTAGGTATATTTTGCTGTCAGCTGGGCAATAAAATGGTCCAGATATCGCCTTACCTAAACCGCAAGCCGTCATCGTCGAATTACTGTACAAAACAAGAATAGGTTCTTGGTACCTATCAGGGAGCAAAGTCTGCCAAACATTTTCTGTTGTTCCCAAAATTGTGGCAACAAATTGGCCATGTTCGTCCTTTAAAGTTTGTGTCGTTTGTGCCTGTCCTGAAGAAAGGGTTCCCAATGAAGGAGAGTCTCTGGTTTGTTCTGTTGGTGAGATCCCCATCATGTCACCGATTAGGTTGTCATTTCCGATTAGAGTTTGATAACCAAAGTAAATAGCAGCACCGAATAACACAACTCGCCCCAACTTACTCTTCAAAAGAAAAGGAAAGAAACGAACAAGTTGCGTAGCCATAAACCCAGTAGTTCCAGAACTCCTCATTCTCTGCTGACCACGACGATCTTCAATATTTGAGCTTTGACGGCTTTTTCTCCAGCGCATAATAGAAATACCTTTTCACTAAAATATGTACCCAAGTGACCTCAAGGTGTTTGATTCAGAACGAGGTTACTTGGGTATAAAGCAAACTTTATGGACTCACATTAGTGCCAAAATGTTCTTCGCAAGTCACTTGGCTAGGCTGCCCTGCGGAATCATATCCGCAAAAATCGACCTCAAGAATGCCGTATTCTGTTCTTGCATCTGCTAGTTGCTGAATAAATTCTTCTTTTGAGACTTTCGTTTCACGATAAAAACTGGCGTAGGTCGGTGCATTAGCAAAAAAGCCTTGAGCAGTTCGAACTCTCGTATCGTTAGGAGGGAGTGTTGTTAATTGATTCTGCATAATGCTGCCATCTGGCATGTAGACTTGATATAAGACCGAATCGTCACCAATCAAAGTAGTCAAAGTATTAACTGTCAAACCAAACGTTTCATAGGCCCCAGCGAGTCCACCTTTACAATCAGAAGCACTTTGGTCTGCACTAAAAATTTTCTCATTACCATTCACACCGCAAACACCGGACCCAATCACATCGCTGTCATCGGCACACTCACTAACCACTTTTGCTGGATAAAGGAAAACATTACGCTGTTTAATACTATTGCCAATCACTTCTAAGTGAATAAAGCCTTTGTAGTGGTCATATCGATAAGGCCAACTATTGGAAATATTTGGGTTACCATCAGCTCCTAAAAAGGTATATTCTCCTACCCACCAGCCCTCTTCTCTTTTCCAAGGTTCAAAATCTAATAAATTTATCGCTTCTAAGTCACATTGCTCACTTTGTGCGATCTCTGCACCTTCGATCTCAATACCTTTGGTGACTTTTGTGTCGCTATCACACGCCGTCATCCATCCAGTAACTAAAAGACAAAACAATAAACGTTTAAACATGTAAGGCTTCTCCTAACTATTGTCTACCTATTTAATTTAGACCATCAAACAACAAATCACTCATTAAAGGTGAGCAATTTCATTTTTGACTCACTCTACCCACAAAACGCCAGGAGAGGTGCTTCAATTGATGATTATTATCACTAACAGGCCGCCATGTTGATTGAGCCGTCAAGCTTTAGTAACAAAAGTCATTTTCAGAACAACCTAGCAATAATATTCAACTACGCTTTGATTGCTTTCATCACCATGAACTGCGAGGAGTTGCAATGAAGTGTTCTAAGTTAGTCTCGTTTTTATTCACCGCTCTACCTGTTCTTTCTATCCAAGCCTTCGAGTTAGAAAGTACAGACATCACTAATGGCAAGTCTCTCAGCAAAGCCCAAATTTTCAATCAATGGGGCTGTATTGGAGAAAATAAATCTCCACAACTCAGCTGGAGTGCCGCACCTAAAGAAACAAAAAGCTTTGCCGTGACGATGTATGATCCTGACGCACCGACAGGAAGCGGTTGGTGGCATTGGCTAGTGGTAAATATCCCATCTGATCAAACAGGTCTAGCAGAAAATGCAGGTGCTCAAGGTGGTAAAAGCTTGCCTAAAGGTTCCAGTATGGTAACCAATGACTTTGGTTATAAAGGGTTCGGGGGGGCCTGTCCTCCGCCAAATTCAGCTCCACACAACTATCAAATCACTGTTTACGCATTGAATACCAATAAAATCGACTTACCTGAGCATGCTTCAGGAGCCCTCGCTGGCTATAACATCTTGCAACATGTTATCGATAAGGCAGTACTGACAGCTCCAACCAATATGAGATGAATGGTTTAATTTCGATGTTACTCTGCAGCAGATGATTTTTTCATTTTAGATTTTCTAATGTAAGTGTTGACAAACAATCTACGGAAGCATATATTCATTACACGAATTGCCGGATGGAGTTCGTAGAGACCAGAGTTTTGCCGATAAAGGGAAATAACCTGTACTCAAAATAAGGTAAGGACAATCATTGTAAATTAAAATCGATGATTTCTTTACACACATAAATCATCACGTATGTCGATAAAAGCTTATACGGCTTGAATACGTGTGTTATCTCCACGCACTGAGCGTTGAGAACTATTGCTTACTAAAAGGATAGTATTATGCGTAATGTAGATTTCTCTCCACTTTACCGTCATGCCATTGGGTTTGACCGTCTGCTCAATCACGTTGAAAGCAGCAACCATAAAGCTTCAACGAATGGTTACCCACCTTATAACATCGAATTGAAAGATGAAAATAACTACCGGATTACGATGGCTGTTGCAGGATTTTCTGAAGAATCATTAACCTTGATTCAAAATGAAAATGTTCTAATTGTTTCTGGTGAAATCCAGTCCAATGAGGCAAAACCTTCATATATTTATCAAGGCATTGCCGAACGAAACTTTGAACGTAAGTTCCAGCTTGCAGATTATGTCACTGTCACTGGTGCAAGCATGGAAAATGGGCTGCTTCACATAGAACTGATAAGAGAAGTACCGGAATCGATGCAAGCAAGAAAGATTCCCATCAGTCAGTAAATTTTATTAATCATTAAATTTTATTAATCAGAAAGTTATATCAGCTTCAAACAATGTGTTTCTCGCTGCCCAAAAGGGCCAAGCCATTTATGACGCCAGAGTCAAACAGGCTTTTTTACGTCTAATGGCATTGTCGAACAAACAACGAAGCTAGACGAATTAGAACCCCCAACGGGCCAAGCCACTTTAACCGTGTTCCGTTGTTCTCATTCTAATCGTCATAAAAAATTCAGATTACATTAGATAAGCTAATGCAAAACGAGGATATAAATATGGGTAAAATCATTGGTATTGACTTAGGTACAACTAACTCTTGTGTTGCAGTACTCGACGGCGACAAACCACGTGTTATTGAAAATGCGGAAGGTGAACGCACCACCGCATCTGTCATCGCCTACACCGACGGTGAGATACTTGTAGGTCAACCAGCAAAACGTCAAGCAGTTACAAATCCAACCAATACACTGTTTGCAATCAAACGTCTGATCGGTCGTCGCTTTGAAGACGAAGAAGTACAGCGTGATATTGAAATCATGCCATACAAAATCGTCAAAGCGGATAACGGTGATGCTTGGGTAGAAGCAAAAGGCCAAAAAATGGCGGCTCCTCAAGTCTCTGCTGAAGTACTGAAGAAAATGAAAAAAACCGCCGAAGATTTCCTAGGCGAAAAAGTCACAGGGGCTGTAATTACTGTACCAGCTTACTTTAATGATGCTCAGCGCCAAGCAACAAAAGATGCAGGCCGTATCGCAGGCTTAGAAGTTAAACGTATTATCAACGAGCCAACTGCTGCTGCATTGGCCTATGGCCTTGATAAATCAGGTGGTGACCGCACCATTGCAGTTTATGACCTTGGTGGTGGTACTTTTGACATTTCCATCATCGAAATCGATGAAGTTGAGGGCGAGAAAACCTTTGAAGTTCTTGCAACCAATGGTGATACCCATCTCGGTGGTGAAGATTTTGATAATCGAATGATCAACTACTTGGTTGACGAATTCAAAAAAGAGCAAGGCGTTAACTTGAAAAACGATCCCCTTGCGATGCAGCGAGTAAAAGAAGCCGCAGAGAAAGCCAAGATCGAGCTTTCTTCCACTTCACAGACAGACGTTAATTTGCCATACGTAACAGCCGATGCATCCGGGCCTAAACATATGAACATCAAGGTAACGCGTGCTAAGTTAGAATCTTTGGTTGAAGATCTGGTGCAACGTTCTTTAGATCCATTAAAAATCGCGCTTGCAGATGCCGAATTGTCTGTAAACGATATTACCGATGTTATCCTAGTCGGTGGTCAGACTCGTATGCCTTTGGTCCAAGCCAAAGTGGCTGAGTTCTTTGGCAAAGAGGCTCGCCGTGATGTCAACCCAGATGAAGCTGTTGCTATGGGTGCGGCAATACAAGGGGGTGTTCTTTCTGGAGATGTAAAAGATGTCTTGTTGCTCGATGTGACCCCTCTTTCTCTGGGGATTGAAACCATGGGCGGAGTGATGACGAAGTTGGTTGAGAAAAACACAACAATCCCGACCAAAGCGCAACAAGTCTTCTCTACGGCAGAAGACAATCAAAGTGCCGTCACCATCCACGTACTTCAGGGTGAACGTAAGCAAGCGTCTTTCAATAAATCACTTGGACAATTTAACTTAGAGGGTATTCAGCCTGCACCACGCGGCCTACCACAAGTTGAAGTAACATTTGATCTCGATGCAGATGGTATTCTTAATGTCTCAGCCAAAGATAAACAAACGGGTAAAGAACAGAAGATCACCATTCAAGCCTCAGGTGGTCTGAGTGATGAAGAAATCGAGAAAATGGTTCAGGAAGCAGAAGCTAACAAAGAAGCCGATCAGAAGTTCGAAGAACTCGCTGCGGCTCGCAACCAAGCAGACCAAATTGTTCATGGTACGCGTAAACAGTTAGAAGAAACTTCAGATGCCCTTCCTGCGGAAGAAAAAGAGAAAATTGAAGCTGCTATTTCTGCCTTAGAAACCGCGCGAAAAGGTGATGATAAAGACGATATTGATGCAAAAGTGCAAGATTTGATGACGGTATCTCAGAAATTGATGGAAATCGCACAACAAAAAGCACAAGCTCAACAATCTCAAGGCACGCAGGCAAACTCAGAGTCTCAAGAAGACGATGTCGTGGATGCTGAGTTTGAAGAAGTAAAAGACGAAAAGAAATAAGTACCACGATTGACTAGGCGGCTTTGGTCGCCTAATGTCTTTATCCAGCTTTTTGTATGTAGACGTTTGAGGCTAACTCAGGCGTCTTCTTTTCAATTAAACCAATTAAAATGAGCGGTGAATATGTCAAAACGAGACTATTACGAGATTTTGGGTATTCCTAAAGACACCCCCGTCAAAGACATCAAAAAAGCCTATAAAAAACTCGCCATGAAGTATCATCCAGATAAAAACCCGGATGATGAGACCGCAACCGAGAAGTTTAAAGAAATTAAAGAAGCTTATGAAGTTCTGACTGACAAAGAAAAACGCCAGCAATATGATCGCTTTGGTCACGCCGCTTTTGGCAACGGCTACGGGAATCACGAAGGACAGGCACAATACAGTCACGAAGGCTTTGAAGATATTTTCGGCGGTGCTTTTGGACGTGGTGGTCAAGGGTTTTCCGGCTTTGGCCAAGGTGCTGGTGGATTTGGTGGTTTTGAGGATATTTTTGGAGGTGCTCACAGCAGAAGCTCTCGCCCAAGAAAAGGCCAAGATCATGAATATACCTTTACTGTCGACTTTATCGATGCAATACAAGGTGCTGAACGTATTGTCGAATTGCCGATGGATGGCAAACAGAAAAAAATTAACGTCAAGATACCTGCGGGAATTAAAGATGGCGAAAAAATTCGTTTCGCAGGCAAAGGTGAAAAAGGGGTTAACGGTGGGCCAGATGGGGACCTACTTTTAATTGTTAATACTCGTCCACATGCTTATCTTGCGCGTGAAAATGACAATTTGCTTTGTACTAAGCATGTCAGCATGATCGACGCTGCCCTCGGAGGAGAAGTCGAGGTTCAAGTATTTAATAATCGCTACAAGCTAAAAATCCCCGCAGGCACTCAGAACGGACGTAAGATGAAAATGTCTGGTAAGGGTGTTAAAAACCGCAAAGGCATTACTGGTGACTTGATCGTAACCCTTAAGATAGATACTCCAACAAACCTTTCAGACAAACAAAAAGACCTTCTACACCAATTTCAAGAAGCCGTCTAATTTGAAGCAGCCTGATTGATACTTTTACCCTTATATACCCAAGTGACTTCAAGATGCTTGGTTCAGAGCGAGGTCGCTTGGGTAAGGGGCCGGTCTGAGACTTAATATCACGCCTTAGAATAACCGACGTTTCATACCGGCCTGCTCCATCACTCGCGTAGTGATCTCCTCAACCGACAGTGAAGAAGTATTAATATAGGGGATGGCTTCCCTTCTGAACAAAGCTTCAACAGTATCTAACTCCAATTTGCACTGTTCAGCACTGGCATAGTCACTCCCAGATAAACGATTTTCACGAATTTCGTTCAAACGTTCTGGATTAATAGTGAGACCAAATAGTTTATGTCGATAGATTTCAAACTCAGGCAACAAGCGCATCATTCCAATATCTTGAGCAATAAAAGGATAGTTAACAACCCTTAAACCAAACTGCATGGCCATATACAAACTGGTTGGTGTCTTGCCACTACGAGAAACCCCAAGAAGTATGATATCCGCTTCCTCCAATCCTTTTAGGGTCATCCCATCATCATGTGCCAATGTGTATTCAATCGCGGCAATACGATCAAAATACGTATCTGAATCCTTACTCACACTTCGAGAACGTTGCAGTTTAGGCTCGGGCACCATTTGTATATCGCTCTGCACCTTTTGCACAATACTGTCTAAAACGTCATAACAAAAAGCAGGTGCTTCACACAACTTTTGCCGTACATCAGGCAAGACAATGGAGAAAAAGACCAAGGGTTTCACGCCGTGGCGTTGGTATGAGGTTTCAATTTCTCTGATCACATCAATAACTTTGTCGACACTTTCGACAAACGGGAAGGCTTTTTCATTCGGTGTGAACGGAAACTGGCCTAAAACAACATGCCCGAGAGTTTCACATGTTATCGCTGTGCCATCAGAAACATAGAACACATCACGACTTTGACTATTAATTTGCATTTGTGTTTCGACTTTGAAAACTATTTGCTTAGGATAAGCAACATAATATTAATATATACAAAGGACCTCAAGGTGAATGGCGCAAGGATACTAACTTGGTTAAAAAATTCAGTAACGCCCTGAAAATCAGACTTTACTCAATATTGCCAATCCATCCTGCGAGATCCATTTTGACGCCCATTAAAAAAATTTTGGCTTACCGCTACGTGACTGAATCTTAAAGACACAATATTTTTTTATGTCATCACGTAAACGTTTGCTCTCTTAGTCCCTACATTTGCTGCAAGGTTTTGGAGAAAGACATGCAAAAGAATACCCTTTGGTTCAATGGCCTATCCATGAATGATGTCGACAAAGTCGGTGGAAAAAACGCTTCTCTTGGTGAGATGGTATCAAACCTAGACAGCCTTGGTGTGTCTGTCCCTAACGGCTTTGCGACAACTTCATACGCTTTTAATACGTTTTTAGACCATGAAAATCTAGACGAGCGTATTCATCAACTGCTGGATGAACTCAACGTTGATGACGTTGAAGCGTTACGTTCAACGGGTGCCAAAATTCGTCAATGGGTGCTGGATGCGCCCTTTCCTGCTGATTTAGAGCAAGACATCCGTGATAATTATGCTGAGCTTGTTTCCTCTGATCCTGATGTCTCTGTTGCCGTTCGCTCTTCAGCCACAGCAGAAGATTTACCTGATGCCTCTTTTGCGGGCCAGCAAGAGACTTTCCTTAATGTAAAAGGAATTGAAGCCGTGTTAGAAGCAACCAAGCACGTTTATGCTTCGTTGTTTAACGATCGAGCAATCTCCTATCGTGTTCACCAAGGTTTTGATCATCGTGGGATCTCTCTTTCTGCGGGTATTCAAACAATGGTGCGCTCAGATAAAGCCTCCTCTGGTGTCATGTTTACGCTAGACACGGAATCTGGGTTTGATCAAGTTGTATTTATCACTTCTTCTTGGGGGCTGGGCGAGATGGTGGTTCAAGGTGCGGTGAATCCCGATGAGTTTTACGTGCATAAACCTATGCTTGAAGCTGGCAATCACTCAATCGTAAAGAAAACGTTTGGCTCGAAACAAATCAAAATGATCTACGCCAATAGCCAAGAAATAGGTAAACAGGTTAATATTGTCGATACGTCAGAAACAGAACGCAATACCTTCTCTTTAAATGATGAAGAAATAACGCAACTTGCCAAACAAGCCATGATCATCGAGAAGCATTACCAACGTCCGATGGATATTGAATGGGCCAAAGATGGTGTAAACGGCAAGTTATATATTGTACAAGCACGCCCTGAGACCGTTTGTTCACAAGACGATCAGAATGTCATTGAACGTTATGAATTGAATGACAGAGCCGATGTTCTTGTCGAAGGACGAGCAATTGGTCAGCGTATTGGGCAAGGTACCGTGCGATTAGTGCAATCTTTAGATCAAATGTCATTGGTTCAAGAAGGCGATGTGTTAGTCACTGATATGACCGACCCCGATTGGGAGCCGGTAATGAAAAAAGCCTCTGCCATCGTTACCAACCGTGGTGGCCGTACTTGTCATGCTGCAATCATCGCCCGAGAGCTTGGTATACCAGCTATCGTTGGTTGCGGCGATGCAACAAGTAGACTGACCGATGAAACAACCGTAACGGTTTCTTGTGCTGAAGGTGAAACAGGGTATGTGTATCAAGGTGACTTACCGTTTGAAATCAAACGTTCCTCAGTCGATGCTTTACCTCTTCTACCAACGAAAGTCATGATGAATGTTGGTAACCCCGACCGTGCGTTTGATTTCGCTCAGATCCCAAATGAAGGCGTTGGGCTCGCTCGACTTGAATTTATTATCAACAAAATGATCGGTATTCACCCTAAAGCCTTACTCAATTTTGAACAACAAAGCGATGAAGTTAAAACTCAAATCAAAGAGCGTATTCGTGGTTATAACGATCCTATCGATTTCTACGTCAGCAAATTAACCGAAGGCATTGCAACCATTGCCTCTGCTTTCTGGCCTAAACGTGTCATCGTACGCATGTCAGACTTTAAATCAAATGAATACAGCAATTTAATCGGCGGAAAAACCTACGAACCTCATGAAGAAAATCCAATGCTGGGCTTCAGGGGGGCGTCTCGTTATATCTCACCTGTCTTTGAACAATGCTTCGAATTAGAAACACAAGCACTCAAGCGTGTACGTAACCAAATGGGACTTAAAAACGTAGAAATCATGATCCCATTTGTTCGCACGCCAAGTGAAGCGGCTTCGGTGATCGATATATTGGCAAAATTTGGTCTCCGACGTGGTGATGAAGGTTTAAAAGTCATCATGATGTGTGAGCTGCCATCAAATGCAATATTAGCTGAAGAGTTTTTAAAATATTTTGATGGGTTCTCCATTGGTTCCAACGATATGACCCAACTAACACTTGGGTTAGATCGAGATTCCGGAGATGTTGCGCATTTATTTGATGAGCGTAATCCTGCTGTTAAAGCAATGCTCAAAATGGCTATCGATGCAGCGACAAAAGCCGGTAAATACGTAGGCATTTGTGGGCAGGGGCCATCCGATCACGATGATTTAGCCGAATGGCTAATGGCTCAAGGGATTAGCTCTGTTTCTCTCAACCCAGACACCGTTATTGATACCTGGCTCAAATTAGGCAAAGTTAGTCAATAAAGACAGGTAATATATTTTATCAAAATAACTTTCCATAACAAAAAAACCTCCATTATTTCTAATGGAGGTTTTTTTATGCTAAAAAATAAACCAAAGTAGCATTCTGTTCCTAATTGATGTCAAGACTCGTGATAGTTGAGGTTAGACGACACAACTTATGATGATTTAGCCATAACTTGTGTAACATGCTCCAATTAAGCGGAATTAAGTCAGTAAACTTCTCCTTAAAAGCACGCTTACTTAACTCAAATCTTGACTTAAAATTCTCGGTATTAGGCTACTTTATTCTCAATTCGACGCTGTAAAAAAGAACCCAAACTTTCTCATTTAAAGCAGTTGATAGAGGATTATTTTAAAAATTAAATAACAAATTCATCATCTGCTGTCGCAGATTGTAAAGAATTGCCTATTATTAAAATAATTAAAGCTCATAGTAAGGAAGGAAAAACCCTCATGATGACACTCATTTTTTTACTATTACTCGCCGCGATGCTCAGCACATTTCTCGGGAAAAAAAGTGCTGGTTACGCTTTATTTGCTTCATCGGTAATCATTGGACTGTATTGGTTTAATCACCATGCAACCGATCAACTTTCGATTTTATTGTAAGAGGTAAATAAATATGAATCGTGCATCTTTATCTCTGTTTAATACCCTCGGTCTATTAGGTATTACGACTGTCCTACTCATCGGTTTTGTACTTCAGTTTGCCCTTAATGAACTACCTTGTCCTTTATGTTTATTACAACGTATAGGCTTCGTTATGGTCATGTTTGGTTTCTTGCTCAATGTGGTTTATGGTCCTGAGTCAAGACACTACGGAGTAATTATCATTGGTGCCCTATTCGGCATAATCACATCACTTAGACAGGTTTCTCTCCACGTAATTCCAGGGACACCTGAATATGGTAGTGCTGTTTTTGGTATGCATTATTACACATGGGCTTTTGTTCTATTCGTTGCTACTATATTTGCCGTTTCGGTAATACTAATGATGACGAATAAAGAAGAAAGCTCAGAACCATATCAAATGAATAGTTTTGGACGTATTGTGTGCCTACTCGCCATTACAGTTGTTGCACTGAATGTCATCAATGTTTTTGTTGAATGTGGTCCATACCAATGTCCAGATAACCCTGTTAGCTATTGGTTATTTAACTCATGATTACTTCACTAGCATCGAATTAAATTCATTTACTACGAAATTCTCTAATCACTACAGCGGTCAATTAATAACTCCTGTTAGTGGTTAGGGAATATATTCAACTAAACGCATTGGTTATAAAATCTTTTTACTTAAATTTCGGTTAGTTGACATTTATGAACAAAATTAAAGCTTTTATTGCTTATATTAATATACTCAACGTGCTAATATCAGCGGCTTTTTGAACGTCCTCACACTATTAATCGTACTAGTGTGGGGGAAATACACGGCCTTATTGGCCCTAAAAGCGAAGTGATTATGTCAAATATGACGAATTCCACCACCGATGCTACTGTTAAAAAAGCAGATTATTCTGCTATTCATCCCCCTTCCCTGTTACAACGTCTTGAACTTACCAACCCAGTATTCTGGTTGAGCGGCAGCTTTCTTACCCTATTTGTTATTCTTGCACTGACATATACCGATACACTGACCCGAGTGGTCAACACTGGCTTTGGTTTAGCGACTCAATACTTTGGCTCTTTTTGGCAAGTATTACTTCTTGTTAACTTTCTTATTGGTCTGGCTATAGCCTTAGGCCGTACAGGTTACGTTCGCCTTGGTGGTTTGACAAAACCTGATATTGATAACTTTAAATGGTTATCAATTGTTCTATGTACTCTACTTGCCGGTGGTGGCGTCTTTTGGGCAGCAGCAGAACCAATTGCACATTTTGTTAAAGCTCCACCATTATACGGTGACGCAGCACCGAAAACAGCCGCGCTCAATGCCCTCTCTCAATCTTTCATGCATTGGGGATTCCTTGCTTGGGCAATCCTAGGCTGCCTTTCTTCTGTTGTTCTTATGCATCTGCACTATGACAAAGGATTGCCTCTTAAGCCTCGTACTCTCCTTTATCCCATTTTTGGTAATAAAGCAATTAATGGCTGGATAGGAAACCTTGCTGATGCTTGTAGCATTATTGCCGTTGCAGCAGGAACCATTGGCCCAATTGGATTCTTAGGTCTTCAGATCAGTTATGCTTTGAATGAATTGTTTGGACTACCGGACACTTTTGTCACTCAAAGTCTCGTCATTTTAGCAGCAATACTCATGTATACATTATCGGCACTGAGTGGCGTTAGCAAAGGAATCCAATTAGTAAGTCGTTATAATATCATCTTGTCAGTCGCATTAATTGGTTATATTTTATGTGTAGGACCTACTAGCTTTATCATTGATGGATACGTTCAAGGTATCGGTCAAATGATCGACGACTTCTTTCCTATGGCCTTATATCGTGGTGATACAGGCTGGCTAAGTTGGTGGACCGTCTTCTTCTGGGGTTGGTTTATTGGTTATGGCCCGATGATGGCTATTTTTATTGCTCGTATTTCAAGAGGCCGTACAATTCGCCAACTTATATTATCAATAAGTATCGCAGCTCCTCTGATAACTTGCTTTTGGTTTAGTATTGTTGGTGGCAGTGGCTTGGCTTTTGAGCTAAGTAGCCCTGGGTTAATATCATCCGCTTTTGAAGGCTTCAACTTACCTGCCGTTTTGCTTGCCATCACATCTCAGCTACCATTTCCAATGGTAATTTCTGTTTTATTTTTGATTCTGACAACGACGTTTATCGTCACAACAGGCGACTCAATGACCTATACGATTAGTGTAGTTATGACTGGAACCACAGAACCTAATGCTTTGGTAAGAAGCTTTTGGGGTATAATGATGGGGCTCGTTGCAATTGCACTAATTTCTATGGGATCGGGGGGAATTTCTGCCCTGCAATCTTTTATAGTAGTAACTGCAGTACCCGTTTCTTTCATTTTGTTACCGAGTATCTGGAAAGCGCCAAGTATTGCTAACAAAATGGCAAAAGAGCAAGGATTGATCTAACACCTGATTGTGTGGTTATTTCTGGTTTACTAATAAACTTCAAAGCCGCTGTAGAAATACAGCGCTTTTTTTTACCCACTTCCTTTAAAGGGCCATAATTTAGACAATGTCTACAATTGATTCCAAATGGCTGTATCCAAGTAACCTTAAATAACAAAAAGCAGCTTGAAAGCTGCTTTTTTGTTAGATCTTAATTTATGCTTTTTTAAGATCCTTAGTTGGGTAAGTTAACGTTTCTTGGCTTGTTTTAACGTGCGTGTAAGAACCGCCACTACTTTGGCCTGTCACAACCAATTCACCAAGATTAATCCCTTTTATTGCAACAACAACATCACCAATTGAGTACACCTTAAATACCTTCTTATGCAAACCAAATTTGTTAGCTGTATTTAAGCTGAATTTCATTCAATCAACTAATCAGATTTTTTATCGTCAAGATTAGTTTATTTTGTAATAACATTAATCATTTCTAATGCTATACACACGTTATTGTTTAGCTCAATAAAAAATCAATTAATACCATAGATTTAATAACCACAACCAGTCACTATTCTCCCTTCTTCTCGAATATTGGCACTATTATTAAGTTCATTTTTAAAGTTTTGATATCTAGTCTTAGTAATGCGATGAGAAGTAAAAGCACTTTGCAAGCTTTCTTCAGCTTTGCTTACAGACAATGCATTATTTTCCTTAACGTAAACATAAGCAGCCTTTTGATTTAAGCTCTCTTCACTCAATCCTTTACCGAAATAACTGCGATTTTGTGGAAGGTAGGAAACTCTAGCACTTTCAATTAAGTCCCATTGACTTAATTGATCTTCAAATAAAGGCATGCATGATTGACAAGGTATTTGGTTAACGTAAACATCAAGCTCTCCACCCGATGTAATCACCCCCGCATTAATGTCTTTCTCAATCCTGCGTAGTGCTTTAATCTCAGCATCATTAGCTTGAGCATAAGAAGAAGCTCTAAAATAACGGTCCACTGTTTCATAGTCACTTTGAGAAATTTTACCCGTCACTAGTACTTCACTTTCATTTCTCATCTCGCTCTCTGACCATTGCTTAAAGCGTTCTTTAGCTTCAGCATCATCTCGCAGACTTTTGGCAATCGGTGACTCACCACTATAGGAATGGTAAGTACGAGTTACTTGTTCACCACTGGGTAAACTATAGCGATATTCAAACCTTGCGATTGATTTCTTTTGTAATAAAACCAAACCTGGATCAACTTCGGCTTTAGTAACCTGACCATTCACTAAAGCTCCTTCTCCATTAGCAACCATACTGTTGGTCGCTCTAGCATAAGAAGCAGTTATACGATCAAACGTATCGTTAATATGCTGAGGCACTAAACTATGAGGGTTGGTCACTTTAACAATTTCAACTACAGCAGCCAAACCATTGGATGACGCTACTACAACTGAAATCAAAAGTAGGTTTTTAATAAATGTTTTCATATTTCACCTTAATCCAAATCGACTGAACAAATTTCAGTTAAAAAGCCTTCCTGACTGGCAGCAAACTCTTCTTCGGTCCAAGCTGCTTCTGTCGAAAATTCACCTGCTGCTGAAGTGGTGAAGAAATCTACTGTGGCTAATCCATCCATAACCAAAGCCACTGGCATTAATACTTCAAATAAGTGCCCTAAGATGCCTTGCTGTTGACTACTATGACTTTGTTTTGGAACAATCGCTTGACGGTATTCAGAAATATACCAATCCCATAACGCACGATCAGTCATATCGACATAACATCGTTTATTCGTTTCTATCGGATAACGAGAATGCTCATCTCTGCTACAAGGTGGATCAACATATCCATACTTATCTATCATAGCGGAAGATAGCCTTGCTAAACGGTAATGAGTTCTTAGATATTTACGATTAAGATTATAAGGTTGAATTTCTGTATTAATTGAGCTATTCAAAACTTGTAGTAAGTATTCTTTATCACTATTCCATATATCCTTTAAAGAGAATACATCATTCATAAATCTATCGACGACATCTACTCGAATAGCATTTACTTTCCATTCTTCTTCAGGAATTAAAATGCTTTTTTCACGCACTATCTGAGCACCTAAAGCAAGTTTGGAAATCAATGTATGAATATTATCGCTGTAACGATCATCTTCATACATATATATTTGATAAGCTTTATAAAATATGTCTGGATCAACTTGTGCTTTAACGACACTGGCTCTTACAACATTAGATTCACTGTCTCTAAAACGAACACCATTATGCACAGGATTTAACTCCTCGGAGCTAAATAATTGAGACCTTGCTTTAGTAAAACCTGCTTCTTTAGTAATGAGGTTGTAGCCAGTTTGGTTACTTAAGTTTACATTGTAATACTGCTGAAAATCTCCCCAAGCACTAGCCCAAGCCAAATCATTGATAATCCATGCATTATCTTTTCTTAATTCAGAGTAAGGTGAATCAGGATTCTGTAAGAATATTGCCTTAAGCGATATATCAGAGTAGGTTTGCCCTTTATCATAATAATGAAGTGCTTTTGTTAATGTATCTGCTTTGTAGTCAGCACTTAAAGATAGCCCACTGACTAAGCTAATACATATGGCTACAAATGACTTTTTTTTCATAAATATTCCTTATTATCATTATTGATTAATTAGCAAAAAATAAAATAACATTAATCAATAATAGGATGGAATTCATGTATATAACACAATTATCAACAAGTAAACATAAAACCATTGTTATGATTAAATAATACAAATTTAAATATAAATTAAGTGTTTTTTAAGGAAATGAAAAAATAGGAACAGTTATTAAAAACAATGTTATATATAATATTATTCTAATGTGATTATATAAACATTTTTCAATATTGCATTCGTAATAGAATAATTTTCATTGCGATCATACTTTCAAATAAATTTAATGTAGCAGTCTCATTAATAATATCTGCCCTAAATAAGTAAGATATGAATTTCGCGATCTTACCAGCAAAATTTTTTGCAGAAGCATACTATGCTTAGAAGATTAAATCACTTTAAAGAGAGTATGACATTGAAATACAAACATATCCTAGTTGCCCTAGAGCTATGTGACGAGAGTAAAACTCTTATTGATCGTGCTGTTTCTATGGCAAGTTACTTTGATGCGGATATTTCCTTCATTCACCTTGATGGTACTCACGGGGAAATTTATCATGAGCTAGTTGACATCGTTAAAAATCCTGAACAGCGCCCGGTAAACCAACACACGATGCAAGGTTTACAAGAGTTTAAGGACTACATCGACCACCCCTTAAAACATTTCTTTGTTGGAACAGGTGACTTAGCAGATAAACTAGAAGTAACGATAAGAGAACAAAAGGTCGACCTATTACTATGCGGTCATCATCAAGACTTCTGGAGCAAGCTTATTTCATACTCAAGACATCTAATCGATAGATCTCCTGTTGATATCCTAGTTGTTCCCCTACAAGATTAAAGTAGAATCACATCGCGATCTTACGAAGTATCGATGAATTTATATCGATTAAGATCGCCCTGAATACTTGCACAAATAAACTAAAAAGGTACCGAAAGCTTATCATGAAACAAATAGGCTCAAATGCACTCATTATTGAAGGTGGTACGATGCGTGGGATACTTTCTTACGGCATACTAGACCTCTCCTCAACTCAATACTTCTCTTCATTTGATAGCTTTTGGGACGCCTCAGCTGGCGCAAGTAATTTAGCCTCTTTTCTTACCAACATGACAGGAGAAACTATAAAATCTATCTGGAAGAACTGGGCCATGAGACGATCAAACTATGGTATGGGCACACTCCACTCGAAATGATATAAACCGATTTCAAGTGGCGAACTAGTTGCTTAATTGGCTTTAGCTATGTTTTAAAACCAACCTGAAATGAGTCTTTTCAACCAATCTATACAACGTTTAAATATACTACCCTGTTCGACATTTTCTAAGGTAACTAGCTCAGTTTCGTTCACTGTATCACCATCAACCTGGTACACTACTTTACCGACAACTTGGTTCTTCCCTAACGGCGCAACCAGCTCTTCTGAATATACCAGCTCCGCATCCAATTTATTTAATTCGCCTTTTAATAAAGTGAGGTGTACATCCTTTGACACGCCAACTTTAACCTCATCAAGTTGCCCCATCCAAACTTTGGCTTGCCCAATGTGCTCCTTAGCTCGAGTCGGAATCACCGTATCATAAAACCGAAAACCATAGCTGAGCAGTTGCTTACTTTCTAATTCTCTAATATTCGGACTTTTCGCTCCCATAACAACCGCAATCAAACGCATATCTCCTTGGGTAGCTGAAGTTGCAAGACTGTATCCTGCACCACTCGTATAACCCGTTTTCATACCATCGACATTCATACTGCGATCTCGCAATAAACCATTGCGGTTATATTGAGTAATACCATTGTAGGTAAACGAACGTTCGCTATACAAAGAATAGATATCCGGTAAGTCACGAATAATAGCTCGACCTAACTCTGCAATATCTCTTGGTGTGGAATATAGGCCATTACTATCTAAACCATGTGGATTTGTAAAAGCGGAGTTGTTCAAACCAAGTTTTTCTGCCCACCCATTCATTAAACCCACAAAGCCAGCTTCGCTACCTGCGACATGTTCGGCAATAGCAACACTCGCATCATTGCCAGATTGAATGATCAAACCACGATACAAATCAGCCAACGGTACGGTATTGCCAACCTCAATAAACATTTTTGAGGAGTCTGGAAAGTTCTTTGCCCAAGCATTTTTACTGATAACCACTTGATCATTCATACTTATATTACCAGATTTCATCTCTTGCCCAGCAACATAAGCTGTCATAAGTTTGGTCAAACTTGCTGGGTTTAATCTCTGGTTAGCATCTCGCTCCGCCAAAACTTTGCCAGTATTAAAATCCATTAAAATATACCCACGAGCACTAAGTTCTGGTGGATTTGGTACGATTGTGGGTGTGGCAAAACCCAGCGAAGAAACCGCCAAAAAGGCGATCGTAGTCACTGTGTTAGATAGCGTTTTTTCTCTCATGACGGTCTTCTGTGATTTTTAAACTGACAAACTCAGTGAGTATATGACAACGCCATTTAGTTTCAGCATTCCAGTTACTTTTAGTTACTGTAACTCGATATTTGTCGAAAAGAATGAGATACAGGTTGCATTTTGACCGATTTTCGATGAAATTAAAAACGCCCTTACACTTATGTAAAGGCGATATAATATCATCGTAACCTCAGCATTCTAAGATCAGAGGAAAACCTGTTGAAAACGAGGTAGATAAACGTCAAAGTTACAAGTCAAATTACAGTACTAAGCCACCATCAATTTTAAGTACTTGTCCAGTAATATAACTACTGTTTTCTGATGTAAGAAAAGAGACACCTTGAGCGATATCTTTTACTGATCCCATTCTTCCTAATGGCGTTTTACTTTCCATCATATGAATGACTTTTTCAGGCAAATCTTTGGTCATATCTGTTGCAATAAAACCTGGAGCAACACAGTTAACACGTATTTGCGCCCCTTTTCGAGCTAGCTCTTTCGCCCAGCCTTTGCTCATGGCAATCACCCCACCTTTGCTGGCACCATAGTTACTCTGACCAATGTTGCCGTCGGTACCAACAATTGAGGAAATATTGACGATGCTGCCAGAGCCTTGCTTAAGCATGACTGAAGCGACTTGCTGAGTGAGCAAAAAGACCGCTTTCAAATTGACATCGATGACACTATCCCAGTCCTGCTCTAACATATCAGGTAATAAGGCATCTCGGGTAATACCGGCATTGTTCACTAACGCATCGATCCTACCATATTGTTGGGCGATCTTTTCTACCGTTTCTCCTACAGCCTCTCCATCACATAAGTTGACTCGATGGCTTGCAAGCTGCTCAGAGTGCCCCCAATCAACAGGTGATACGTCCAGCCCAACAACATGAAAGCCATCTTCCAATAGTTGTTCACAAATTGCTTGGCCAATGCCACGAGCTGCACCAGTGACGACTGCTACTTTCTCAGGTTTCATCTTGGTCTTCCTCAAATGTTGAGATTAAAAATGTACCTTGCTCATCGCGTTTTATTTTTATACCTAGCTATTGATTGACGTTACACTATACGCATGAGCTTTCCTATCCTTATTGCTTAATCAAACTATAGCAGCTTTTTAACAGTTGGTTATAAAACCATCGATATATCGTCATGATTAGTTTATAAAATAATACTCCCTCTTCTTTACTCGATCTGTTCATCTTTCGAGGTTGATTGTTGTTCGATATAAAAACGTTTGAGTGGGGTAATGGTTTGATAACTATTGTCCTGATTAGGCAGCAAGATCACATTAAAACCTAGATTACAATATTCTCAATTATCGCTCTAACACTTAAGTTTACAGAGCAACATTCCAATTGGTATTTGTAACCAAGTGAATTCGAGATACTTGGGGGTACCTCTACGTTGTCTCACATCCAAATTAATAGGGGTTAATATGAATCAAGCATATATCGATGCTGCCACAACATTACAGCAATGTACCTTGGGGCCCTCCCAAGCTGATATTCATCACTACCTTCAAGCCGATGGTCTTGAAAATTGGATTGCGCAGCAAGCATCACTGCCGCCTTCTTCTTGGTTGCAAATATTCAAACAAGATGAACTCAGCACGCCAAATTTAGGCCACCGACTTTATTTCGCTAGCAGTTGGACAAAAATGACCACAGAAGGACAAGACATTCTTCGTCAACGTATTGCCTACACACTCTCTCAGTTGTTTGTAGTGAGTGTAAAAGATCCTGCCTTTAAAAATGCCTCCAAACGTCAATATATGTGCCAATACTTTGATGGTTTCATGAAGCATGCCTTCGCTAACTTTCGTGATGTCATTCGCTTTGTTTCAACATCTCCGATCATGGGGGAATATCTGACCTTGGTGAACAACGTTGCTAACGCGACAACCGCTCCCGATGAAAATTACGCCCGAGAGCTACTACAGTTATTTACTCTCGGCCCAGTTCGCTTAGATAACAATGGCGATGTTCAACGGGACAGCAACGGCAATGACATCCCTTCTTATACCCAAGAAGACATTGAGCAATTGGCCAGAGTTTTTACTGGTTGGAAGTTCATTAACATTCGTGGTGATGAAAAGTATGCCCACCCAATGCAAGCTCGTGGCACTCATGATACCGGTGAAAAGCGCATATTAGGGACCACATTTCCTGCAGGCGTTGATGCTAAAAGTGAACTCAACTCGGTCATTGAACTGCTAATGCAGCAAGATACCCTCTATACCTTTGTCAGCAAATTCTTTATCAATAAATGGGTGAAAAGCAATCCAAATGGAGAGTATGTTCAACGAGTACGCGATGCATTTCAGCAATCCAATGGTGATATTCAAACCTTGGTCACCGCAATACTCACCGACCCGCACGCGCGTACAGCCAATACCTATGCAGGGAAGTTACGTGATCCTATCTGTGTGTTTACCCATGCAATGCGAGCCCTACAGCTGCAGCGACGTGAGGGGGTTGCCATGTGGTCAAAACAGTTTGCGCGATATGGTCGTATGTTACCTCTTTCCGCGCCCTCCGTTTTTTATTATTACCAGCCCGATGATGCTCCAAGTCATGTCGACTTCAATGGATTATCTGCCCCTGAATTCAATGTCTATCAATGGCATGACGTTTACCAATACGGCAATCAATTTAAAGAACTGATCATCCGTGTTAGTGAAGAGGGTAAAAGTTGGCACATGGACCCGGCTCTATTTCATTTATACCTTGAATTTCAGGATGAAGCAGTTGTGGATTACTTAAATCAACACCTATTTGCTTACCAAATGAATCAAACCTCTCGTCAGCACTATCTTAATTATCTTGCTCAATGCACCGTCCGCAAATCAACACGCCGACAAGAGCTTAAACACCTCGTCATGAACGCACTGCTTTCACCGGAATTTGTTACTCAGGGGTAATCATTATGAACTTAACACGACGTCGTTTTCTTCAGGCAGGTACTGCAGGTGCCGGAATCTCAGCCATTAATTTATCGGCTTTTCCGGCTTTAGCAAACTCATTTAATCAATGTACTACTGATTATCGCGCAGTTGTTGGTATCGACCTTGCTGGCGGTAATGATGGCTATAATATGCTGATACCGACAACGGAAAATGCGCATAATCAATACCGTACACTTCGAGGCAAGCTCGCTTTACCATCAGAGCAATGTCTTCCTCTCGTTGCTGATGATGGCACCAGCTCATTTGCACTCAACTCTGCAATGATCGCTCTTGAACCATTTTGGCAAAGCTCTGAACTGCTTCCGATCCTTAACATAGGTCCATTGACTCAAAGGGTAAACAAGGAGATTTTTGATAAAGCCACTCGCCCAGCTCACTTATTCAGTCATTCCCATCAATCGACTATGGTCCAATCTCATGCTGCTCTGTCTTTATCAAAAGAAGGCTTTGGCGCACGAACTTCCAACAAATTAGGTGCTATTTTGCGAAACCTGAATGATCTCGCCCCCATGTTTGATGTTGGTGGAACTCAAGTTTGGACAAACTGTATTACGGCTCAATCCAACTCAGTCGGCACCTCTCTGCCTAAAAACATTATCAGTGATCAACGCGCTCGCCAACTGTTCGAAAATCTTCAGCAGGCCGACCAATATGAAAATATTTTTCAGTCTCACTATGCAGGTGTGGCCACGCATTCCACTACCATGTATCAAGAATTCAGTGCCATCTTAAATTCAAACGTGAGCGATCTCTTTCCGAATACTGGAATTGGCAAACAATTAAAAACCATCTTTAAATTAATTTTACATCGAGAGCAGTTTCAACACCCAGCTCAGTATTTAAGTTGTAAATTAGGTGGCTTCGATACACACTCCGCTCAACTAAGTCGACAAACTGGTCTGCTACAACAGCTTGCTGAAGCCATGGCTGCATTTCAAACTGCATTAATTAATCACGGTTTATCAGAGCAAGTCACCACGTTTACCCACTCTGAGTTTGGCCGAACTTTAATTCCAAATGGGACGGCAGGGACTGACCACGGTTGGGCAAGCCACGCTCTGGTGATGGGAGGTGGAGTCCGTGGAAAAACAACGCTGGGGACATATCCTGATCTTTCTCCACAAAGCCCATACTTGCTCTCTCGAGGACGTGTCATTCCTACGGTCTCTTGTGATCAATTACACGCCAGCTTAATGGCTTGGCTTGGTTTAACTGAAGCAGGAATTAACACCTTGTTTCCCGCATTAGACACAACTGGACAAAACCCGATTCAGCCGCAAACTTTACCGATATTCAAGACGTGTTAATCACAAACGTTTAAGAAAATACTGCCTGTTTTTGATTCGTTCCCTTGATTCAAGAGCAGGCGTCTGAAAGTTAAGTTCATCTCGCTGAACACAGCATCTTGAGGTTACTTGGGTATATCCATGTGAGCCGTTATTTACACTGATATGCGTTAGCCAATAGTGTGACTGAGCTAGAAAAATCAAATGGTTGGTAAAGGTACAAAGTATCAGCTCCAAGTTGCGAGGCTTTGATCCGCATTTGATTTAATGCGCCCCAGACCATATCTTTATCGGCATGAAACCAATAATCATAAAAATGCCCTTCTGATCCGATAACTGTGCCCATATGCTGGCAATGTTTAAGCTCCGTTGATTCTCCCCATATGACCGCCACTTTCTCTGATTCTTGAGTTGGAAAAGTGACACAGCCACTGAGTAATAAAGCCGAACACATTCCTGCAATTTGCTTTTGCATTATGCTGCACCTCTAAAAGCACCAAATTGCGGATTTTATTGCGGCATAACCTTCCAGAACAACAAAATCGCTGAGTCGACACCATCAAACTTTTTTATCTATGCTAGAAATAGTTGAAGCCTGAGCATAAAAGCTTCAGAATGGCGCACTTTTCGCTTCGAGTACATCCTCGAAGCCCAATATAATTCGACAATTGAGAATCATAAATATGGGTTTTACCTCGTTAGGTCTATCTACGCCAATCCTTAACGCGATACAGGAAAAAGGATACGACACACCTTCTCCTATTCAAGCGCAAGCCATCCCTGCTATTTTACAAGGGAAAGATGTGATGGCGGCAGCACAGACCGGTACAGGTAAAACGGCGGGGTTTACGTTACCTATTCTTGAACGTTTATCCAACGGACCTCGCGTACGCAGTAACCATATTCGTGCATTAATCTTAACACCAACCCGTGAACTGGCAGCACAAGTACAAGAAAATGTCTTCATGTACAGTCGTCATTTGCCTTTGAGCAGTACTGTTGTCTTTGGTGGTGTTAAAATTAACCCTCAGATGCAACGTCTTCGTAAAGGCGCCGATGTTCTAGTAGCCACACCAGGCCGCTTGATGGATCTGTATAATCAAAATGCGGTCAAGTTTGACCAGCTCGAAGTGCTTGTTTTAGATGAAGCCGATCGCATGCTCGATATGGGCTTTATCAGAGACATTCGTAAAATTTTAGATTTATTGCCTAAGAAGCGACAAAACCTACTTTTTTCGGCTACGTTTTCCAATGAAATCCGAGATCTGGCCAAAGGTTTAGTCAATAACCCAGTTGAAATTTCGGTTAACCCTGCTAACTCAACCGCACGAACGGTTGAGCAATGCATCTATCCTGCGGATGTGAAGAAAAAAGGCCCCATGTTGGTCAAGCTAATCCTGGATGGTGACTGGAGACAAGTTCTCGTTTTTATGCGTACCAAACACGGCGCAAACCGTTTGGCTAAATTCCTTATTGAAAAAAATATCACCGCCGCGGCCATTCATGGTAATAAGAGTCAAGGCGCTCGTACTAAAGCTCTCGCTGACTTTAAATCGGGTGAAGTCCGTGTTTTAGTCGCAACCGATATCGCAGCACGTGGTATCGATATTCCACAATTACCACAAGTCGTTAACTTCGAATTACCGAAAGTCGCAGAAGACTATGTTCACCGTATTGGTCGTACAGGTCGTGCTGGAGAAGTTGGCCAAGCCATTTCTTTAGTCTGTGCTCTTGAGGCTCCTGAGCTTTTCGCAATTGAGCGTTTGATTCAACAATTGTTGCCAAGAAAAGCATTAGACGGTTATGCTCCAACCAATCCAGTTCCTGAGTCGAAATTGGATACTCGTCCTATCAAGCCAAAAAAACCGAAAAAGCCAAAGGCACCGCAAGCTGAAGGCAATGAGCCGCAAGCAACTACAGCAAAGAAACAGGCTGAAAAAAACAAGCCCAAACGACGCTTCAACGGAGAGTCAAAAAACTCACCCAACAAAACTAAGCAAAAACAGGGCGATAAAATCAAAAAGCCAAATGGTTCAACAGGGAAAGCTTCTGCAAAGTCATCACCATCAAAGCCGCGCCGTAAGCCACGTCCAAGTCATCTCAGTTAAACACTTTTAACACATCTGAAAACTCAGCCATCGCGCCTATACCCATATATGGGTATAGGCCTTATAGTCATTTGGAGCGATGGTTTATTTTTTCAACAAAAAAAATCAATCTTCAGCATAAGAATCTTTCGTTTTAAAGCAGGTACTGAGTCAAGTATAAGATGGGAAACTTTCTATTACTTAAGGACAAGACCGTGTTAAAAAGGAACCTCATCGCAGCAGTGATTGGCGCCGCCCTATCTTCTCTAGCTTTACCCTCTCTGGCTCACTCACACCAAGCAAATGCAACTCAAATACTCAACTCTGAACAAGATTACTTCCAACAGCAATATCAATCAATGCTCTCACAGGTTAACCAGCGATTGGAAGAAATAAGAGCTCTGGCAGAAGATGAAGACAACGTTATTATTCAGGATGGTAAGCGCTACATTGAATTCAGTGGCATTCAATATGAACTGAATAATAAGAACAATCCTGCCATCCCTTTCCACTCTTTCAATGATACCTCTGTGATACAAGCTCTATTCCCATTTTTTAGCGCAGATTGGGAATTGAGCTCCTATCAAGGCGGTGCCGTATTTGTGAACAAGTACTTCGGGAACTATAACTACGGTAACGGCTGTCTGATTGAGTACTTCCCAGAAGGTAGCATACAAAATGGCGAAGTCGTTGATGTGGTCATCGAGACTTCCAGTTGTTCAGTGAACTCATTTGATACCACTGTACGCTACTTTGGTAACCCAACCACGCTTACTCCCGAACAACTTGATCAAGAAAGTTTCCGTGCAACGGCCGTAGAACGCTATCAAGATCGCCTTTATGTCACTCGTTCCGTTCCAAATGAATATAACTATATCGATGTCTACGATATTAACACCCATCAAAAAGTTGTTCGATTAGATGCTATTACGACTTCAGATGGGCAAACACATAACTTTCGCCAATTAAATGAACTTTACATCGAAGATAACCTTCTGTTTATTGTTTCGTGGGAAGCTAACCGAGTTGACGTACTTGATCTCGATAACAACCATCAACATATTATGCAAATAGGCATCGACCATTCGACTGGCAGTGGGTTGTTCCGTCCTCAGGCTATCGTGGGTAACGGTGACTATCTTTTCGTTTCCGATGCAAGAGAAAATATCGCCGTGATACAGCGCTCGGAAATAACACCAGAGAACTCTAATCATATGAACCGTTTTGCTTCGCTTGCTTTTGGTACCGGGCAATACAGCCATCGCCTAGTACAGATGCATATTTTAGGCAATTATTTACTTGTTAATACCTCTAATAACAATTACGTTATTTATGATATTCGTAAAATTCAAGCGGGTGAGACATTACAACCTGAAAAAACGGTAACCAAGGCAGCAAATAAAATTGATCGATCGGGTGATTACCTTATTGTTAATATAGACAATCGCTTAGAGTGGCATCATATTCCAACTTTTATTGAAAATAACTTTGAGTTTATTGCACCAGAAGGCAAGGTCTTAGCAATCAATGATCGCCAAGTCACTCATTATCAAGACATACATTTTGATGATAATGAGCTTATCACCGTCTCCGCCGATAAAATTGATATCAACACACACATTGTCGACGGCTCTGTTATGTTCAGTGCAGGAGAACAAGTTAACAACACTACCATCATTTTTGATCAAATTATGCCCAGTGCAACTCAACAAATTTATACTAACGAAGAGTCATTTGAACAAATCACAAACCCAAATCTTCACTCCACTCGAATTAATCAGTTAATAAAAATAACGTTCTTTGATACTAACACTGTACAAATCACTAACTATAACGCCAAAACTGTTACCGATATTGATGTAGAGGCTAAGCTCAACGGTATTAACAAGTGGTTTGTGCTAGGTAACATAGACAAAATACCGCCATTTACACAAATTACTTTACCGATTTCAGCTTTTGGTGAAGTTGGACGTTATAACAGTAAAAATGGAGATGGTGTGTTTGATCTAAGAACCATTATGCAAGGTCAAGATAAATACGGTCACTTATTTAAAACTTCTTTTAGTTCTCGTACTGATAAGTTTGTTCAGAAAATACAAAAAATCAAGGCTCATTGGAGCATTCAAACTACTCCCTCAAACACAGGTAATTGGCTCCAAATGACGCCTTTACACGCTCGTGAGTACTTGATTATGATAACAAACTTTGCGTATATGGCTTCGTCTGAAGAATTTAAGTTATTTTGGTTTAATTTTAGCGAGATGTTCGGTAACGGCGAGGAAATGTTCGGTAATGCTGGCCGTATAGAAGGCCCCGGTGGTTATTTCAAACCGGCAGACTACGAACACTACTATAATGCGATGCTAAACCGTGACTTTTTACGCCTTGGGGTGATTAAGAACTACTATGGCCTTGGTAGTCCTTCAATCACTGGCATCGCTGAGCAATTTTTCTATCAACATTATTATGGTTATTACGGAGTTTTAGCCCATGAATTTGGTCATGGTTTTGATGGTAAAACTTTATACGTTGATGGTAGTGGGTTTGCTTCCAGCGCTTTTGGTTTCCAACCTCTGATGACAGAATTAGGCATGTACTTGATTCGTAAGGGGGATATTCCTTATTTATCAAGCGATGAGGACCTTAATGGATTCTACAAAGATGAGAATGCGCAATATCGCCACTTTGCAGCAACTGGTAAAAGGGAACACCGAAGTGACAGCGACTCTAATCGTTTTGACAAGTGGTATATGAGTAACTCAACGATGCCGCAAGGCTGGTTTACTCACAACGAAAGTTTCCAATATCAACAATTAAGTAATCATGAGAAAATATCGATTGCTAAACTGAAAAAAGACGGAAATCAGGTCCCTGTCTGTCGCTTCACACAAACTATCGAAGGTAACCTTAAAACCTTGTATGGGTTCGTTGATGAAGTTTCACCTAATAATTATCAATGCTCGTTTGGCTCTGAAATCAGCTACCACCTCAGTGATGGCTCTATGATCTATCCGACCTCGGAAATCAATCAGTTCGATTGGCTGTCACTTCATCAGCCATCCAAAACAGGAGAACAAGTGCTTACTGAGGATGGAATGATACTTTGCTCTATTAATGCCAACGGATTTTACGGTGTCGGCTTCAAAGAGGGAGAACACGCTTGTACTCAAACACCTGAAGTGCATTGGTCAAATGGAAGACGCTGGTATTTTTCAAGTCAGTTCGGCACTTATAACTACCGATAATCTCCTTCGATTAGGAGCAGTTTAATTAAAAGTCCGAGAGCCTACTTTCTCGGACTTTTTTAAATCATTTAGATACCACAAGCAATTTGGGTATAATCAGATGAAATCTACTTTATCTCTAAGTAATATCAATACAATAGGAATAACCATGACAAAGTCGATCATCCGTTGGGGCATTGCTGGGCTGGGTAATATTGCACACAGATTTGCAAAAGATTTAACTCAATATATCCCAAATGCAGAGCTCTACGCTGTAGCAGCAAGAGACGAAGATCGAGCCAGTCAGTTTTCTCACCATTATCATTGCCAGCGCTACTTCTCATCTTACGAGGCGATGGCCAAAGATACCAACATCGATGTTGTGTACATCGCGACCATTCATCCATTTCATAAACCTTTAGTGTCATTATTTTTGAATCACGGTAAACATGTTCTGGTTGAAAAGCCCGCGTTTACTAACGTAAAAGATTGGGATGAAATGTCACAGCTCTCTCGACAAAAAGGCTTACTCCTTGCCGAGGCTATGAAAACAGTCACCTTCCCTGCTTATCAAGCCATGAAGCAATATATCAAACAACAAGAGATGATCATCAACTCCATTGAAGCTTCTTTCGGTAATTGGCACGCGTACGATCAAAGCTGGCACCTTTTTGATCCAAATTTAAGCGGTGGAGCAACTTTAGATGTAGGTGTTTATGGCCTGTGGTTGTTTGCCGACCTATGTCAGTGGGTGCAACAACCAATCCCCTTGCCTACAGCGTTCTACACCAAGGATAATCCCCAAAGTCAGGTTGACGAAAACGTACGTTTTGAGTTTGATGGCATAATCAAAGGCCAGATTAACGCATCAATAACCCGAGATCTTAAGCGTGAAGCAATCCTCAAAGGCCCAGATCTTGAAATCATCATTCATGATAAATGGTGGAACCCGCGCAATATTGATATTCGATTTAAGGGAGAACACATTAACCTATCTACTCCTGCTCAAGGTGGCGGATTTGAGTATGAAATCGAACATATTACCGCACTTCTCCTACAAAATAAGCTGAAGTCGGAGTTACTCCGTCATGATATCAGTCGAAGCGTCTGTACTATGATGGAACAATCCCTTGCTGATCACGATTTCGAATACTTAACTTAAGCATCACCTGTTGAACAGATTTCAATCTCTGCCTCTTTTCTTGCGGGCGAACAGTGGTTAGAATGCATAAAACTGCGTACGAATTGGATACATCATGGCAAAACTAACCCTCCAAGAACAAATGCTCAAAGCAGGCTTGGTTAACGAAAAAAAACTCAAAAAAGCAAAAAAAGGCTCTAAGAAATCACGCGTTCAAGCAAGAGAAGTCAAAGCAGCCGTCGAAGAAAACAAACGTCAGCAATTAGAACGTGATAAGCAGTTGAGCGAGCAACAAAATATTGATCGCTTGAACAAAGAAATCCAAGCTCAAATTAATCAATTGATTGAAAATAATAAGATTGATTTGAACGATGGTGATATCAAGTATAACTTCACACATGGCACATTGGTAAAATCTTTATATGTTGATAGCCTGATTCGTGAACAGTTGATTAAAGGAATCTTAGCTATCGCTATCGTTGAGGAAAACTATGTTGTTATCCCTCGGCCAGTCGCGAATAAAATCGCTCAACGTAATGAGACTATAATTATAGAACAAAAAGAGCCTGAAGTCGGTATACCTGAAGAAGATGACCCATATGCAGACTTTGTCGTTCCTGACGATCTGATGTGGTAGCGGTATCTGTTGTAAGACAGCCGTGCTTGTGGTTTGGTTTCTGTTGTGAGAAGCCAAGCCCTAAAGAATCGCCACTGGATGCACTACCTAATACTTAACCTTTCTTCGTTTTCTCAATCCTCAAGTAAAATCGAGCCAACTTCCAATACAACCATTTACATTAAACCCAATAAGAGTGACTGTATCGGCTTTCTCAAAGATCCCAATAAAAAAACACCAAGTAAAGCCCAAAGAGCCAACTTACTTAACAGTAATTTTTTATCAACCTTAATAAAAAACAGGAAGAAAGTAGTAAATAAAAAAAGAAGAAATACCGGAATAATGACAAAAAAGTCACTACCTGAAAATAAAGAAAAGTAATAAAACAAGTCAAAGAATTGCATTTCAGAGTTGATAAAGCCAATGCTAAAAACACAAACAATTGAAAAGAAAGAGTATGACATTATCAAATTTAAATTATTCATAACCATAACATTTAAAGATATATACAAACAAAGCGGTTAATTAACAATTATGTTTTTATACATTAAATTGATATACCAGCCAAATTAACTCTAATAGAGTCAAAAGAAACAAAAAAACTCTATCGGAGTTTACTCTAGACGTCAAGTTATGAATATTGATACTATGTGAATATTCAAATCAAGCTTACATCTCACCATGAATGGAATTGCAGAAAGATTAAAAGAATTGAGAAGATATTCAGGACTTAGTAGACGAAAAATTGAGATGATGTCTAAAGGCGAAATTAAGCAATCATCCTTATCTACTTTTGAAAATGGGCAATCAAATATCAGTATAGAGTACCTAAAGAAGCTGACTAAATTCTATAAGGATATTGGTATATCAGTTAGTTATCCATGGTTATTAGAAGGTGAAGGTCCTCCTCCTTTGAAGAAAGATCACATGGGGTTAAATTTTTCATGCCTACAAGAGGCTCAATATTTCCAAGATCTAAATCCACTAAGTATTATTATATCAGCAAATAAGTCATTCGATGGAATTATAGAAATTGGAGACTTTTTAGGTGGAGCGCCATCTTTTTCAAACAAAGAAAACCTCAAGACCAGAATATTAGTATTGGTTAATAAAGAAGTCCATATAGTAAAATGTTATATCTTTATGGGCTTTGTTATAATTTTAGAAAATGATACTATTAGGAAATTAGATTTAAGTAAAATATCGATGATATACGATATAATATGGATAAGGAAAAACATTTGAGTATACTATCTAATGATATAAAGCTAATCACAAAAAATCTTGGTGAAGATAACAACATAGACCAATTATTCTCACAGATAAATAAAGAACTTAAGTGCACTTACTTAACTTATATGATTGAAACTGAAAACTTTAAAGTACACTTTTCATCCAATGATGATTGGCAAAAAGCATTTGTTAAAGATAAATTAATAAATGTCTGTCCAATATATAGAAATGCATTTGAAGCGATTAAGAGTCAGAAAAACTTTGTATTTACTCTCTGGGATGCAGTACCACATCTTAAAGGTGAAGAACAAGACCTAATGGACTTGAGGCATTCATATAATATTGGCCATGGTTTAGGCTTAGCTATCAGGCAGGGTAAATTCAGAGAGTCACTAGTACTAGCTGGTGATGCAGACAACCACAAATTTAGTGCTCAGGCAGTAAGCAATAGAGCGATAATAGATTCGGCTCTGAGTACATTCAGAAAATCAATCCTTTCAAATACACCTCAAATTATTACCAAAAGCATGAATTTTACCTATTAAAGTTCATTTTTAGAGATTCATCCCCCCATTTATGGAAATAACTGTGCCGGTAATATAACCTGCTTGCTCTGAGATAAGAAATTCAACTAAATAAGAGATTTCATGGGGAGAACAAAAACGCCTAAGTGGGATAGACTTTTTCATCCTAGACAGATTTTTAGAGTCTATGACTTTTAACATCTCGGTTTCAACGAAGCCAGGTGCAATTGTATTTACAGTCACACCATGCAGGGCAAACTCTAATGCCGCTGATTTGGTATAAGACTCCATTGCACTTTTTGAAGCAGAGTAACAAGAAAAACCTTTTTGAGGCATTGATGACAATATACTAGAAATATTAATAATACGTCCATATTTAGACTTTTTTATCAAGTGGGCAAGTTTAGATGTGATAAAGAACGTTGACTTAAAGTTTACATTCATTACTTCATTAAAATCTTCAAAGTTAACTTCTTCGATTAAATTAATTTTGGCCACACCTACATTATTAATCAAAATGTCAATACAATCATACTTTGCTTTTATTTGAGAAGCTAAGTTCTCTATACACTCTTCTTTATTAGCTTCATATTGAAAAGCATCTACACCCAAGTTTTTTAATTTTTCTAAATCTTCTTTTTTTCTAGCTGTCCCTATAACACAAAATCCTTTACTTAGAAAGTATGAACATAGTTCAAAACCAATGCCTCTAGAGCAGCCTGTAATCATGATTGTCTTCTTCATAAAATCCTCTCTTTTAAACAGTCATCAATCAGTGATAATTTGCCATAACAGTCTAATAACCCCCCTTTAACCTCAGCTTTTACTGCAATACGATTCTTTGAATCTTTCAACTGTATTTTAAATATCATTGATTTACGAGTGATTGATTCGACCCAAATACATGCAGATAATCGATTCGGATATTTTATTTCCTGTTTGAAATCAATATTTGTACTTGAAATTATGTAGGACTTCCCGTCAATGTCACTCAATAAAAAGCCTTTATTGACCCAAAAAGCACTGATCGTATCGACGAGGTAATCAAGAATAGTATGACTAGAAACATGATTTCCTGAATTAATATCTAAAAAGCGTACATCTATATTATGCTCGTACACAAATACTCCATGAGTAAAATTGAAAAAAGATACCGACTTAATCTATAACATTTAAAACACTAATACAATCGGCATATCTATATTCGCGATTTAAAAATTAACATTCACAGTTACAAATATATTTAAAATATCAAAAACATTATTAAATATTATCTCTCAAATTTATTCCCACTAAAAGTTAAACAATAAAAATCTAATACCAGTGAATAAAGGGCGAGTTAAACAACCTCATGTTTTTAACATATACCAAAGTAACCTCAACCAAAATATTTGGGTGATTCTTGTGAAAATGTACATTTTTTCTATTGACAACAACTACCTATGTACGTAAAAATAACCTTACAAAGTCGGACTGTAGCGCAGCTTGGTAGCGCACCGTCATGGGGTGTCGGGGGTCGCTGGTTCAAATCCAGTCAGTCCGACCATATCTATCCACATCCCTCTCAAACTGATTTTTCCTCACTTTTTCTACATTGACAGTAAGCATCTTTCAAATTTAAGTAACGAGACCATATAAAAGTATAAGCCTCACCTGTTTAGGTTGGCTTAAAAATATTCAAAAATCTAACATGACTTAACTCATGATTATACTCTTCGACTTATTGACTATCACAACTGTAATTAAAACTCGGATAACCTAAGTTTGTCATACCACTGTAAGAGGCAAAACCATCATATTGACAGACTTTATTAACCTTCCATGATGTCAAATCTTGTCGAAATTTTGCCGCTCCAAAAAACATCCCTTTCATATTCCTGACACTTGAAGTATCCCAGTAGCTAATATCTTGCTGAAAACTCTTTGCGTATGAAAACATTCGATCCATATCTACGACATTAGACACATCCCAATCTCGAATATCAGCATTAAATGTTTTCATACCTTTAAACAAAGTCCGCATATTCGTAACTTGAGAAGTACAAAAACGCAGTGTTTCTTGTTCCAGTAAACTTAGATTATTTGAGTCTCTAATCGTCACGTCATCCACCACCAAATAACGATGACCGCTATACTGAAATTGATCTCCCACAAAATGATTTTCACAGTTTACCGCATAAGAACTTTCTTGAGTGGAAGATTTGGCGCTAGATCCCGACTCCGCATGTGTCGCACTGCTCTCTAGCTCAGAACCGCATGAGGCCCCCATAGAAGCAGCTGCCATACTCGCTCGGTGGTTGGTGCCTTCAATAAGAGCATTATAGATTTCACTCACAGTCGGAATATACTCTAAAGAATTAAAGTACTCTCGCATTTTATCTTTCGTAGAGCTTTTACCAAGTACTTCATCTAAAGCAATAAATTCAATAAACTCATTAGATATACATTCTTCCCAAACCATAACTGTAAAATCTTTTTCATTTGCAAAGCAATAAGATGGGCTTAACAGAACAGTTAACAAAGCGAGTTTTCCTAATTTCATAATAATCTGCCTTATGTATTTTAAAAATAGAGGATAGGGTTAACTAGGGGGGGCGTTACCTTCTAACAAAGGAGAACATGGCGTTTTTATATCGCAATGTAATGTGGTGAGTTATTCAAATCTAACTAAGATGGATCTTTTTTTTCCATATTAATATAAGGGTAGCTATTGTTATAACACATCATATCTTTCGGATTTTGATAACATTCACCTTCTGCGTAATCATCCGATTGTTCAAGTTTTGTTTCTGACAAAGCTGCAATACCAATTATTGCCAATGTAATAATTAAGACATATTTCATATCTTGCCCTCCCCAAAAAGTTAATAAGATGTAAAATTCATCGGATTATTAAAAATAAGTAGGAAAGTGAAAAGTATTATTAGCATGAGTGTGATTACTTTCACTAAGATGGAGCCCATTAATATTAATCATGACTGTAGTGGAAGGTGGTATTTACTATTTATTGTTTCAACAACCATCATTTAACCCAGATTTCAGATATTAAGGGTCTACCCAAGTGAATTCAATATTCTTGATTCATAGCGAAGTCGATGGGTTGAATTCAAGGAAACAATGAAGCGCAATAGCAGGCTCTTTCTTATTTTTGTAAGAAGAATAGTTGTCTGACGTAAGGAATCGGCCCAGCGGCACGCTACCAAAGGACAAGCGTCCTTAGCTCTCAGACATTGTGAACGATTCGCAATGTAGAACCACTATATCTTGGAATCGTTGCGGCACCTAAGAAGTTAAGGACACCTTACTGAGCACAGCATCTAAGGTTACTTGGGCATAATCTCCCAGCTATGACTCATTTCGACACCTTGGCCAAGCATCAAACAAACGGAGCAATATTTTTCTAACGAGTCTGCTGTTACAGCAGCGATAACGTTTGGATCTAAATCTTCGCCAGAAATTTCAAAGTGAATATTAATATGAGTAAAAAGACGCGGTGCAACCTCACGACGTTCAGTCGTTAACTTCGCGTTGACTGCTCTAACCCTCTGCTGCGCTTTCTTCAACCCCTCAACCACATCAACCGAACTGCATCCACCAGCCGCCATTAACACCATTTCCATCGGGCTTGGCGCAGTCTCACCACCGTTTCCATCCATTACAATTGAGTGACCTGACTGTGATTGACCAACAAATTTAAGCGACTCGACCCATTTTACTTCTGATTGCATAACTAGCTCCATTTCATATAGATTCTCGATAGCATATACCCAAGTGTTCTCAAATGCTTGATATAAATGATCTAGAAAAGTTGCCGTTCCGAGAGCTAAGGTTTTCTCACTGAGTACTGTAACTTGAGTTGGCTTAGCTACATTTACCATATTTATAAATAAATTAATTTAACCCATTTAATATATGAAGATAATTGTATTTACACTTGTAATATCATATAAAAAAATATTTTGTTTTTATTTTAATCCAACTCTCGACGATCCACGTAATAGTTGTATTATTAATTCAATTAATAAATAGCCAATTAATTTATGATGCTGTATTCAGAGAATCGTCCCCACCTCTAAGACACGAAGTCGATGCTTAGATGTCGCCTTTGTATATTGACAACCGTTAACAATGTCTGAGAGTTGGGGATATCGCCTTTTGGGAGCGTGTCACTTGGGTATTGGCCTTATCGACTAGGAGCTACAATGAATAAAAAGTCCTTATTTTCTAAACTCTTCTCTGTATTGAGCCTTTGCTTGTTTTTATTGAATGTCCCCTCAACTAATGCTAAAGATAGTCTAAGCAAAACTTCTCAGCAGAGTATTGAAACGGCCACATTAGCAGGTGGTTGCTTTTGGTGTGTAGAGTCCGATCTAGAGCGCTTACCTGGTGTGATTGATGTTGTTTCAGGTTACTCTGGAGGGCATCTAAAAAATCCGACCTACCGCGAGGTTTCATCTGGTCAATCTGGCCACCTTGAGGTTGTGCAAGTAACTTATAATGCCAATGATTTAAGTTATAAGCATTTACTGGATTACTTCCTACGTCATATCGATCCAACGGATGACAAAGGCTCTTTCGTCGATAGAGGATCTCAATATCGTCCAGCTATTTTTTTTCATACCAGTAAGCAAAGAGGGATTGCTGAAGATTTTATCCAAAGCATCGACAAGGCCCAAATTTACCCCAAGCCTTTAAAAGTCGAATTAATCCCTTTCGAAAAATTCTACCCTGCTGAGAATTATCACCAAGACTACTATAAAAAAAGCCCACTTAAATACAAATACTACCGATACGCTTCTGGCCGCGATGACTACCTCGATGACATATTCGGTGAACAGCGTCTTACCCAGCCAAAAACCTTAGAGCAGTTAATTCAGTTTAAACAACAACAGTCTAGAGAAGCTGTTGAAAAGTATAAAAAGCCCTCTCAAGAGGAAATAGAAAAGAACTTAACTCAATTACAATATAACGTCACACAAAAAGAAGCGACTGAACCAGCTTTCAACAACCTTTATTGGGATAATGACGAACCGGGTATTTATGTCGATATCGTTTCTGGTGAGCCATTATTTTCATCTACCGATAAGTTTCATTCTGGCACTGGGTGGCCAAGCTTTACTCGTCCAATCAATCCACTCTTCATTACAGAAAAAAGGGATTTTAGATTGTTGTTCACACGGACCGAAGTTCGCAGCAAATATGGTGATTCTCACCTTGGGCATGTTTTCGATGATGGTCCGGAGCCAACAGGACTTCGTTACTGCATGAACTCTGCAGCCATGAAGTTTATACCCGTCGATGACATGAAATCATTAGGCTACGAAAACTACCTCTATCTTTTTAAATAGCAGGAGTCATACTCTTCGCATGAAAGGTTTTAAAGCTAAACTTCCAACCAAGGTTTGCCCTGTCTGTGGGCGACCTTTTACATGGAGGAAAAAGTGGTCAAAGGTGTGGGACGACGTTATTTACTGTTCCGAGCGTTGTCGACGCAATAAAGCAAAAAATCGACATCAATAGGCCCTGCAGGACCTTTTAACCACTCAAACATACCCAAGTATTCTCAGGATGCTTGGGTATATTATCGTCTTACCAAGGCAAACACTCACCGTCATAAGCCCAAAACTTGCCATTGTCTTGTGCTGTCGAATTTTCAATTAAATCCAGTAGATTCTTTGCAACGAAGTCTGGGGTAAACAGTTTGCCTTCGGGTACATTCGCTTGAAACGGTTTAGACAGTACAGTATCGGTTGTGCCTGGATGTAAAGCCAGTACAGCTCCATGTTTGACGGTCCTTTGCCATTCAATCGACAACGTTTTTAAAAACATATTGAGTGCAGCTTTCGAAGAGCGGTAACTGTACCAACCACCCAAATGATTATCACTGATACTGCCGACTTTAGCCGAAACTGTTGCAAAGCGTGGCCCTGTGCTTTGCTTTAACTTTGAAGTAAAGTGTTTTGCCAGCAGTAAACTGGGCAAAGTATTCACGGTCATATTTTGTAAAAAGAACTCAGCGTCTAAAGAAGCAACATTCTTTTCTGGGCCTTTGTCAGAAGTATGTAACATTCCCACGCAGTTTATCAGCCAGTCGAGGCGTGATAATTGACAAGAAAAGGCTTTCACGTGTTCTGGTTGGGTAATGTCAACTTGATGCCAGCACACTCTATTGAACAGATCAGCATCGTTTAACTCATTAGGTTGCTGGGTCCGATAGGTTGCATGAATCGTCGCTAGAGGATACCTCCTGACGACCTCCTTAACCATGGCTAACCCAATCCCACCACTGCCCCCAACAATTAAAATATTCATCACAAACTCTCCAGATTATCAATGTAATGGTCGGCAGTCTCTAAAATGGCTTGACGCTGCTCAGGATCCATATTGTCCCATGAGCGAAAAATCATACCAATACGAGGGTTCTTCGCTAATCGTTTGTTATGCTTCTCCATAAAGCGCCAATATAAGCTATTGAAAGGACAGGAACTCTCACCAACGCGCAACTTGTTATCATAATGACAGCCTTTGCAATAATCACTCATTTTATTGATGTATGAGCCGCTTGCAGCATAAGGTTTAGTACCGACAATACCACCATCAGCAAACAAGGCCATGCCTCTTGTATTAGGCATCTCGACCCATTCAATGGCATCAATATAAATCCCAAGATACCACTCATCCACCTGCGCCGGTTCAATATCAGTTAATAGACAAAAGTTACCCGTAACCATTAATCGTTGAATATGATGCGCGTAGGCATAATCAAGGGATTGTTGAATGGCATTACGCATACAAGCCATTTTTGTCTCCCCATTCCAAAAGTAATCCGGCAGCTTTCTTTTGGCATTGAGCTCATTTATTTGCGCATAATGCGGCATGTTCGACCAGTAAACGCCTCGGATATACTCCCGCCAACCTAAAATCTGACGAACAAACCCCTCAACTTGAGCGATATCAATCCCTGAATGATTTCTAAATGCTTCAAGGGCAGCATCAATGACCTCTTTCGGACTCAAGAGTTTGCTATTAAGAGCAAAAGAGAGCCTGCTGTGGTACAAACTCCACTTTGCTTCATGATGACCTATCATTGCATCTTGAAAACAGCCAAAATGAGTCAAGCATACTTGGCAAAAGAAAGCGAGCAGTGACAAACTCTGGTGCCGATTAACAGGCCATAACAACTGACCGTCTAAATGACCAATCGTAGCAATGTTGTGCCGCTCTAAACGCTGCTTTATTTGTTTCACATCGGTAGAGAACATTAAAGGATTAGGCAGTTGTTTTATGTCTTCAGGCTTGAGTTTATTGCGGTTATTCGCGTCGAAGTTCCACTTACCTCCATGGGGTTTCCCCGCTTGCATTAGAACATCAAACCTTTTCCTCATACGGCGGTAAAAATGTTCCATCATAATGTGCTTACCGCATGGAAATTCAGACTCGATCTCTTCGTAAGGAAACAAGAAATGTTCGCTATCAACACAACGGCACACAACACCTGCGAATTTGGCATTGCTAAGTTGAGCCAATAATCGATATTCGTCAGGGCGTTGGTATTCAAACTTCTCAGCACCCACTTTTTTTAGATAATAATGCAGTAAGTGCTCTAAGTTTTCGTGGCAAGCAGTCTCGTCTAAGGTCAGGTATAAAACTTGGTGACCTTCACTTTGTCGCTCTTTCGCAAATGCCGCCATGGCAGAAAAAAATGCACAAACCTTCTGAATGTGATGAGTAACATATTGATTTTCTTGTTTGAGCTCTGCAATCAAATAAACGACTTTGTCATCAGGCTCTTGAAACCATGAATGAGCAGCATTAAGTTGGTCGCCTAGAATTAAGCGTAACGTTTGAAATTGCATAATGCCTTCCTCATGTGGCAAAGCTTCCCCCTCTTACTTGGGGGCAATATTAGTGATTGTTGGGAGTACTGATTGGCCAATCGACCATATCAACATGGTCAAGAACTGCAGTCTCACAGTGACCACGCCACTTTTTAATGAAATCGCCGTTAGGGTCGTATATCTCGGTTTGCTTAATGAGATCAAACTGCCTTGATCCTCTTGGATCAGCACCCACTCCAGCCAAGTACTGCCAATTACCCCAGTTAGAAGCGACATCGTAATCGATCAATTGTGACTCGAAATAAGCCGCACCATAACGCCAATCTAAGCCGAGTTCATGAATCAAACAACTTGCAACGAGCTGTCTACCGCGGTTAGACATATAACCTGTTTGATTCAATTGATGCATACAAGCATTAACAATCGGGAAGGGAGTCTCACCTTTTTTCCACTGTTGGAAGCGATGGGTATAAAAGCTAGTTAATGGCACACGCTCGCTGATGCCACTGAAAGCAAACAACCGAGATCCGTATCGACGTGCATACCAATAGAAATATTCGCGCCAAAGTAGTTCGAAATATATCCAGTAAGTTGACTCATTCTCTCCATGGTTGGCTTCGTATTCTTTTAAGATGGCATAAATTGTTCTTGCTGAAATACAACCATTAGCGAGCCAAGGGGAAAATTTGGTTGAATCTTCAAAGCCTTCAAGGGCGTTACGAGTATGCTTATATTGACTGGCTCGTCTAGAGGAAAAATAGCGAACGCAATGTGCTAAGGCTGACAGCTCACCACCGTGAAACTGTTCAATCTTTTGCTGGATACTTGTTTCTTCGATAGGGATAAAATCATTGTCGTAATTCCAAGCGTTAGGCATCGGGGGAAGCCTGTTAAGCTGGGGAATTGGTGGAAGTATGTCGAGTGACTCAACCTTTTTTCTAAATTTTGTAAAAGATTGCGGCAAGTTTTCTAGCGAAAAAGGCAGTTGGTTCTGGCAAAAAAGATGCCCTGTCTCTTGTTGATGGATCGAAAGATGCGGAAAATCATGTCTTAGGTTTTCGATGATACACTGCTCGGTCGTTCCGGCAAACGTATCAGAATATAAGTGCGTAATGACTCTCTGTGATAAGGCTCGTTTAATCGCACTGTAAGGAGATTCCGTCGTTACAAATAACTGCTGTTTGAGGTTATCTAATTGCTGGTTAAAACTAAAAAGAGACTGCTTAATAAAGCTTAACCTCGAATCACTCAAGCCTTTCTCTTGGCTAAAGTGCTGATGAAACTGAGTCACTTGTGGCAAACAATACAAACAAACTAGCTCATCAACTTCCTGAGATGCTTTGTACAACAAGGGTTGATCGCTGAGCCTCAGATCATTGGTGAACCAATACAAGCCTATTTTCTTATTTGGCAATGGTTTCATTCCTTTTTCAAATTTAATATTGTTTTACGCCAAGCTGAAATAGCACGATCACAAATTAAACACCTAAGCTTACTTAGGTATACAAGAATGAATCGCTTTGATGAAATAATTTGATTATAAAATTCCTACGCTCAAACTTTGCGCGTCAATACTGCAAAATAAAAATAAAAATGATAAAAATTAGAGCGATAGCCATTTTTATCCGTTACTCTCTAGCGCTAAGCTAAATTGGTCGGTAACTTTTCGAAGATGAATAACGAATTTAAGAAGGCAACCGCTAACCTCAAAAGAGCGGTACCATTAATGATTAAAAACCGAGTCGCAGCGACTCCCGCTAACTATGCACTATGGTACACTTATGTTGATAACGCGATACCAGAGCTTAATTGTGCTTTAGAACAAGCCCTTAAGCACTACGATATCTGCCCTCCTGTACTGAATAATCAGCTCTACCAAAACTATATTGCAACGAAAAACGAAACCAGTTTAGAAGAATTAAAAACCAATATTGAAGTGTTACTTGGTGAAGTAAGCCACTCCATGACTGACACCCTTGCAGACACTTCCTCTTTCTCCGATACAATTAACCGCAGCTTTAAGAAACTTGAAGCCGCAGAAAGTGATTGCCTCAGTTTTGAGGACGTTATGGAATTGATACGCCAACTAGTTATCGATTCACAAGACATTCGTCATTCAACTCAAGACCTCAGTCAACAACTTACCACTGCGAGTACCGAGATCTCACGCTTAAAAAGTCAACTTGCGGAAGTACAAAAAGACGCTTTGTTGGATGCCTTATCTGGTTTAAACAACCGCCGTGCATTTGATAATGACTTGCAAATATTGACAAATGGAAACCAATCTATGTCATTGATATTGTTAGATATAGACCATTTCAAATCATTAAATGATGATTACGGCCACGTGTTTGGTGATACGGTGATAAAAACCATCGGTCGCAAACTTAAGCAGTACTGTCGTGATGGAGTAAACGTGTACCGTTTTGGTGGAGAAGAATTTGCTATTGTTATTCCCAATCGATCACTACTGGTTAGTCGGCAGTTTGCTGAAAATTTGAGACAAATGATAGAAAAAATGGGCATTAGAGACAGACGTACTGGGTCACTCGTACAAAATATCACTGCCTCTTTTGGCGTAGCCCAATTTTCACAAAATGAAAGCGCAGAAGAGTTCATCAATAAAGCCGATACACAGCTTTATGAAGCCAAACAGCTCGGTCGTAACCGAGTTATGCCTGCTTAAGGTCCGAAAACCAGTGACTTAAACTGGTTTTCTGATGCATCAATGCTCAACGACTGTGTTATGAAGAAATCGAGTCTGAAAAATCAGTCAATACAGTAACAGTAGCCTAAGCAGTAATCTTCACCATTCTTTGCTGTATATTCTTTATCTTCACTACATGCTTGTGGTTTACCGTGCTTGCTGCATTTAATCAAGCTCACCCAGTGGCGCATCACGACAGGCGGAACATCACTTAATGTCGTACCAAACATTGTGCATGTTTCAAGATGAATATCATCAATATCCATCAACTCAATACTCCCCGTTCCCTTATGACAACCAAAAATCACTTCAACATGGTTCCCAGATTCGTCTTTGAATAAAATGGACTTCGGGTCTGACTTTTCACCAGTATAAGCAACAAAATGCTTTGGGCATTTTAAACCACTGTGTGTGCCATCTTTGAAATATGCCATAACATGATGATAATCAACCACATAGCTTGAAACTTCTTGATGAGTTCCATGTTCTAAAGGAAAGATACGGTCAAGCAAGAGCTTAGCTTTTCTCTGCTTCTCTAGGGGGTGCTCTGCACTAACCGCTTCGACAGCAAATACGGCTTCAGCGATAAATGGCGGGTTTTGTTGTGTATTTTTTTGTTTATCGAAGTTCAGCATATTCATTGTCTTATCCTCATACTAACGCTTTGTTAAGAAACTTCTTACAAGCTTTATTGGCAGTTTCAGGCAAACTTGTGAAGCTAAAAGACTCTTTTTTGTTTACTTAATATGAAGACTAGTCAATTTTTGACTACAATTTCACAACTAAAATTTTACAATGTGAATTTTACAAATGCCCATATCGAAAAGTCTTATTCGTCAATCTCATTTTTTAGGGACAAAAATTCGTAACCTAAGAAAAAATAACCATTTAACCATGGAGGATCTCTCTGCAAGGTGCATTCGCGTTAATGCAGAATATGCTCCATCCGTTTCTTATCTTTCCATGATCGAGCGTGGCAAAAGGGTCCCTAGCTTTGATATGCTAGCTGTCATCGCTGAAGTCTTTCAAAAAGACCCAAGGTGGTTTTTAGACGATGAACCTGAGCTAGAGGCAATAACTCCGAATAAAGGTAATCGTGGTGGCATTAGGGGGATGGCACTAGAGCCTAACTTCTTGTTTTCAAGCGATATTTTACAAATTGCAATTCCTGAAATGCTTTCACAAGCAGGCATTACTGGTCGTCAATTTGCTCACTTGCTAATTAGGGCGCATCAGGAAAACCACCAAAATCACTTTCCAGATCTCGAGCGAGCAGCAGAAGAAGTTGGCTTAAAAAAGTTAAATCTATCTGTTGAAGACTTAATGGCTAGTGCTAAGCGCTTGGGGCTTGCGATCCGTTGGGTAGAACGTGCTCCTCAAGATGTTATCGATGAACTTGGTGTTAGAGCCAAACAGGTGGTGACATCATTCATGGAACCACCAGGAACAATTTATCTCAATAAACGTATGCGTGATTACCCAACTCGATTGAAATATGATTTAGCCGTTTATATCGGCCATCGGGTTCTGCATAGTAATGATGCTATGAATAGTCTCCTCTCTATTGGTCACCAAAATAATTGGGAACAAGCCAGTACGCTAATTTCAAACTCAGAGTTGAATTCACAAGACATTCTTCAAGCTTGGCGTGATTTTGAATCTAGTTTCTTTGCTGGAGCTCTATTGTGCCCCAAAGTGCCTTTTCGCCAGTTGCTTGATCGTTCTGGTTATGAGATTAGTGTTCACAAAAAAGCGGGGATTTCTCCCTCCGTTGCGATGCGTCGTATGACGGTTGTTTCTCCCTATCCACACTGGCACTATTTTGATGCCTATGGACCGGGAAAACTAAAAGCGGTATATCGTGGAAATGGCATACCTCTTCCTTGGGGTAATATGCGCAAAGTCAATGATCCTTGCCAACACTGGGCCGTTTTTCGTCGTTTAGCAGAACCTTTAGGTAAAAGTTCAGCTCAAATATCAATTCTTGATGTAGGCCAAGAACCAAGAGTTTATTGCTGCGAATCTATCAATGTCTTGGATCCAGCAGGAAATAGTCGTGTTTTATGTGCTGGTATCGACCTTAACCCTGCAATAGCAGCTCAAGGTGGAGATGCGGTTTCGATCGCTCAGGAACTCAAGGAGCTATGTGTATCCACTGGGAGTACGAATATACCAAATCATATTAAAAAAAATCTCACAACTATTGCGAAAATTCTTAATATAAATTGGATTGAAAGAGGAATTCAGAGTCAGGCAAGACTCATTTGTTCTAGAGGAGCAGTTTGTCCAAGGCAGCCAAGTTGCTACAAGAAATGTGAAGAGTAAATGTTTGTTATGTTCCACGTAAAAAAAAAAGCCAAACACAAAAATCGTGATTGGCGGTATATAACTGTGAACAATATACATTCACTAACAACGTCAGTTGGCTAGGTGACCCTCGGCTTAAGAAGGGTCAGTTATTAACAAGCACAATGTATGCCAACTTTTTAACCCTCTATTTACGGTTATTTTGATGAATATCGTTTAATTACCACACAACGTAGTTGCATTATGCAATTTCAAAATGCAACTGTAATTTTAATATGCTACTTTACTCACCCCTAACGATGCATTTAACGACAGTGAACTTTATGCTATATCTAAGTGGACTCAAAAGCCGTGTCCTTATAAATGTCTTAGATATAAAATTTATTGATCGACATAAAAAACGGCACGGATTAATGCAAGCGTTGAGGTAAGGATGGTGCAGATGCAAAATGAATTATTTCCACATTCTGGTTGGATAGACATCAAACAGGGTAAAATCTATTTTGACCCTCATTTTTTATCCCCATTACAAGCAACACAATACTTCTCAACTTTGAGAGCAGATTTGCCTTGGCGTCAGGAAGCAATAACCATCTTTGGGCGAAAAGTGTTACAGCCTCGCTTACACTCATGGCATGGTAATGCTAATTATACCTATTCCGGCCTTACCTTACCCTCTCAACCTTTGACTCAAGAATTAAAGGACCTAAAATCACGTAGTGAGTCAATTGCACAAGTTTCATTTAACTCTGTATTAGCTAACCTTTATCGCAACGGTAATGATTCTATGGGCTGGCACCAAGATAACGAACGTGAACTGGGAATAAATCCTGTGATCGCCTCTGTCAATTTAGGTGAAAGTCGCCGCTTCCTATTGAGGAATTTACATTGTAAAACCCAAATAGAATATACACTTAGTCATGGTTCGTTGCTTATAATGGCAGGCGAGTTACAACACAAATGGCAACACAGCGTACCTAAAACTGCAAAACAAAAAGCTGAACGTATCAATCTCACATTTCGCAATATTAAACATTTGTCTGTCTGAAAAACTTTTATCTAAGATATTTACAGTACAAGAAAGTAGTAATGAAGATTCACACTGAAAAATTCAACTGCATGCATATAAATACCAACGCTGAATATTTAGTAATCAAAATGAGCAATTAACACCCAAAAGAATTCAACCACTAAAAAAAAGATCAATTTTATACTCGCCAAGTCATAGGTTTTAGATATACACTCCGAATTATCCTGTATGGAGATACTGTTAAATCAAAACAGTATGATGCCGAGATGGTGAAATTGGTAGACACGCTAGCATGAGGTGCTAGTGCCTTAGGTGTGAGGGTTCGAGTCCCTCTCTCGGCACCATTCCCCTTTTTTGAAAAGAAACTTCGATCCCAATGTACAGCTCAAAACAGGCCAGACTGACCACGGAAGCTCATCGACTCCTTAATGAAGTTGCATTACATGCACTATTGCACCTTTATTTCAAAGTACAAACATCTACTCGCACCTTATGTTTGCGAGAACGCAACGAATTGCTAAAAAAGTGGCTCAAACCCAAACAGAAAAGTCAACGATACAAACAGATAAAAAAACAATTAAAGTCTCTTGTCCAACAAACAAGAAATAATTCTAGTAGCTTAGAGAAATTGCTCGAGCGTTGTATTGGAGAAGAAATAGCAAGTCACACTCAACCTCATCTCGATAGCTATCTCTTGTTGATCAATGAGATGGAAAAGAAATTAGGGACAACTGTTTTACTTTCTCGTCCTGAAGACGTCGATTTGTCACACGATCAATACTGTTGCTTATTGTGCGTTCTTTCAGACAATTTGAATAAACACTTCGATGAGCATAACAGGCTTACTAGCCCTATTTCTATGCTTTTCAGAGGTCCCATGAGTCAACGTTCCTTATTTTTAGGTAGTATTTACGCAAACAATACATTTACATACGATGTTCAATACCAGGATGAACAATTCGTAAGAATTACCCTCAAGCTCGCAAATTAAGCCTGTAAACCATAACCACATGCTCAATTGCGATCAGACGGTTTGCTACAGTTTGCAAAATCGGCAAAAGAAAAGGTCAAAAGCACATTAACCTTTGAGCTATAACATAAGTTATCTAGTAATAAAGCGGTTTTGCCTACGCTTAATATTTTGTGCTTTAACCAAGTAATCAAATAAAGGGGCAAACAAATTTGCGAATAAAATAGCCAACATTATCCCTTCTGGATAGGCTGGATTAAGAACACGAATAAATATGGTCATCACACCGATCAGAATACCATACATCCACTTACCTTGATTTGTGAATGCAGCTGAAACCGGGTCTGTCGCCATAAAAAATGTCCCAAATGCAACGCCACCTAAAACAAAGTGCCAGTAAAATGGCATTGAGAACATCCAGTTTGTGGACGATCCCAGCATGTTGAACATGAGTGAAGTAGCAACTAATCCCGTAAGTACACCTGCGACAATTCGCCATGAGGCAATCTTCATAAATAATAACGTCATACCAGACAAAAGGATGATTATCGTTGAGACTTCTCCCATCGATCCCGGTATTCGGCCTAAAAATGCATCTAACCAAGTCATCTGAAGACCCGTCATTGCCTGAACAAGACCTTCTTGACCACCTGCGTACCAGAGACTTAGCGGTGTCGCTCCAGAATAACCATCAACCGTTACCCAGACAAGCCCACCAGACATACTGGCAGGATAAGCGAAATATAAGAATGCTCTTCCCGCAAGAGCGGGGTTAAGAAAGTTGCGACCAGTACCACCAAAGACTTCTTTAGCGACAACGACACCAAACGTAATACCCAAAGCCGCTTGCCACAATGGAATAGTTGGGGGAAGTGTTAAAGAGAATAAGATTGAGCTGACAAAAAAGCCTTCATTGATTTCGTGCTTACGCACAATAGCGAAAAGTACTTCCCAGAAACCACCAACGGCAAATACTGTCAAATAAACCGGAAGGAAATAAGTTGCCCCAAGTAATGTTTTTCCCAGCCAGCCTGATTCAGCAATCTTGTCCAAAGAGCCCCAAACCAAATTGAGCTGCCAAGTTTCGTTGATAACTTGCTGTGCAGAACTTGAGTTAAGCCCGTGTAAAAGAACATTGCTCGACTGCAGGCCGATATTATACATTCCCCAAAACATCGTAGGTAATGCCATTAACCAAACTACAATCATGATACGTTTTAAATCAATGCTATCACGGACATGAGTGATTCCTTTGTTAACGCGACCTGGGGTATAAAACAAAGTTTCAACGGCTTCAAAGAGTGGATAGAACGTGTGATATCGGCCACCAGACGAGAATTTCGGAGCGTGTTTTTCGAAGTATCGTTTTAAACTCATAAGCATTCCTCCCAAAGACTATTACGAATACAATCTAAAAGGGATCGCTTTTTAGTAATATCAATTACAATGCCCACGTAATTTAAAGTTGGGGGGATTTGGGGATTAGTGTTTAAACGGAAGTGATTCAACATCATTCCACAAAAAGAGATTCAAGGGAAAGAGACTAAAAATTTACTGGCATATTAGTATTTATACAACAATAGAAAACTAATGGAAGCCACCAACACGATGGCTCACCACTTTTAATTGAACGTATTTTATACGTTACATGCTTCTTTAAGTGCTTTCCCTGCTTTAAAAGCAGGTACTTTTGCAGCTGCAATTTGAATATCTTCCCCTGTTCTTGGATTACGGCCAGTTCGTGCTGCACGTTCATTTACTCTAAACGTACCAAAACCAATCAGTGAGACGTCATCTCCATTTGATAACGCTTGTGTTACTCCTTCAGTAACAGCACCCAGTGCAGCTTCAGCTTTAGCTTTTGAAATATCAGCTGTTTTTGCAATGTACTCAACTAATTGTGCTTTATTCATAAGTGCTTCCTTATTAAACCTAAATGAAATAGTGGCGTACTGCCTTAACAAGCATGTGCTAAGGCGAGCTGAAGGTCAAACTTATTGATAAAAAAATAGAAATAAACATATATCTATGTGCCTTGAAGTTGCTTAATTAAAAACACACATACTAAGTATTCACACTTTGTTAGAGTTTTGTACTTATCCCAAAAAACGACAACAAAACAAACGCATCTGTGTTACATTTTAAACACACAAAAAATCAAAAAAGTCATATTTACTCAATTCAGTTAAGGGTGAACGGCTGAAAGATAAGGAATCAAATCGTGGATACATTCTTTAAAACATTTCCCTTAATAACCGAGATTCAAGTAGCATGGGGAGATATGGATGCTTTAAAACATGTTAATAATGTAATGTATTTTCGCTATTTTGAAATTGCACGTTTAGAGTATTTTAGGGCCATAACTCTAGTATTTGATTTACAGACTTGTCATGTTGGCCCAATAATCAAAGATACTCAGTGCACCTACAAGATGCCCGTTACCTTTCCTGACACTCTGTGTGTCGGTGCACGTACCACAGATATTAAAACTGATCGCTTTACCATGGAATATCAGATTTTTAGTAAAAAACTAGGCAAGATTGTTACTAAAGGATCTGCAACTATTGTTATTTTTGATTTTGAAAAAAATTGCAAAGCGACCATGCCGACAGAGATAAAGAATGCAATACTTAAACTTGAGAATTCGGTTCAAGAAATACAGTATCTAGAAAAGTAACATAAGAAAAATATACCCAAAGAACTTCAAAAGCCGCTTGGGTATATTGCCGCTTTTACCTAAATAGTACCGCGCTTCGTCATGCTCTTAACTGTTACTCTATAGCCCATCATATGATAGAAATCTTCACTTTTCTGATTAAATGACGCAACGGTCAGACCAATTTCTTCAATATCATGATGCTTAAAATCACTCTCAATCCGATCCATTAGAGATAATTCAACGCCGGCATCACGATACTCATCAGTAACAACTAGCTCGTTAATAAAACCGACCTTCTTTTTTGGTGATGTTAATGTTGCTGTATGACGGATGCTTCCAGAAACAAAGCCGACAACCTTACGATGTGAAGAGGCAATGAATGCTATGATACTGCCGTCAAAATAACGCTCAAAAATATGCTGTTTTTGTCTTATTTCCGCCATTTCTTCAGCTGAGCGATAAGACTGAGGATCACCTTTGTAGTGTGAAGCGTCTAACTCAGCTAAAAGCCCTTCTAAAAGAGGTACATCTTCTTCTCTTAATCTTCTGATATGGAAACTTTGCATATCCTCTTCCTTAATATATTGACATTTTTGTAAAAATAAAAAGCCGATCTCTTTTCTAAATCTTTCTTATTCGCAGATTAAGGTAGAATTTAACTGAAATAAACTCTCCACGTGATTATGTCCAGCATCCAGTCCCATCTGATACCCCTCTAAGAGTACGGATTGCCTCATCGAAAGACGCTGAACTTGAAAAGCATTAGGAGGCGCAATCACACGAATACAAACGCCTTTAGGTGGATTGCGAATAAACGCCAAAGACTCATTATAGTTATCTGATCTATGCAACATTGCTTCTGCTATTTGTGGGTAATCTGCGAATAATTTCTTCATTAACCAAGGAGTTTTAACAGGCTTTTTTTCATAATCGAGACAATGTGATAAGATCACTGTAATATCTTCTGCACCACGTCGATAGGCTTCACGAACAGGAATTGAATCTGCAACACCACCATCGGTATAGCATGAACCTGATACATTAGGAGTGTGTCGGTATGCAATGGGCAGAGCGGTCGTAGCTTCCATCGTATGCGAAAAGTTTTTTCGGTTGACTCGATAGTAATCAGCAGTCCCCGTATCAATATTGGTCGCAGCTGCTAAAAAAGGCATACCTTCAAAAAGCTTATCTTCATTGATAGGATATAAACGATTAGATTCCTCAAATAACCACTTCACATCAATAAGGTCACCACCTTTCAGAAATCGAGTTGGATTGAAAAATCTCTTACTTGTTGCAAGCTTAGTAATGATATTAATACTTCTATAAGGCGAATCTGTTAAGTAACCAATTAAAGTTGATGCTCCAGCCGACACCCCTATAGCAAAATCAAACGGTTTATAGTCATGTTCTAAAAAAGCATCCAAAACACCACTAGCAAAGACGCCACGCATTGCCCCCCCCTCAACGACAATTGCCTTTTTTGTCATGACTCCCCCACATCTTAACCAACAAACTTTATTCAATTTTAATGATACAAATAACATTAATAACAATGCCAACAATCTATGAATATTGCACTTATAAAGTATATCCGCAGATTGAAAACTTTCTGTTTTTTTACCCTATTTCAGTATCCGAGCAACTCACACAAAAATGGAATGCCTTAGAGTGCACCTGTAGGAGATATTTCCTATCACCAAAAGAGCTAAATAAAAACACTTTCGCCACAAAGAAAGAACAGCACAAAAAACAGTATAATCATTAATAACAAATAACAAATAACAAATAACAAATAACAGAATAGCCATTAATTAATGTAAGATAAATACATTGATTAAATTTCAGCTTCAATTTATAGTTAAATAATTACAATAATAATTGTTATAAAACCCTCTTTTCAAAAAGAATAATCTAAAGAAAAAACCAAGAAAACACCCAGGTTAGAGATATAAACTTCCAAGTATATCCTTTAAAACTAAATAGGATCACTGCGTTTAAGGAACGGAAAATTCAAGCATCAGTTAATTTACAGATTGAAAGTGACATTGCAGCCTATGAATATCATGTTGGTCCTGGAGATATATTGAACATTACTATTTAGGATCATCCTAAGCTTACTATTCCTGCAGGTTCTTATCGTAGCTTTTCTGAAGCTGGGCACTGGGTTTATGCTGACGGTAACATTTTCTATCCTTATATCGGAATAATAAAAGTTTCTGGTAAAAAATGTCCGTAAGATTCGCATTGAGATCACTAAAAAGCTTGTAAGATATATCGAAACTCCTCAAGTGGATGTTAGTGTCGCAGCTTTTCGTTCACAAAAGTCTTACATCACAGGGGGTCAATAAAGCTGGACAACAGGCTATTATGATTATTCCTTTAACTACATTAGTGCTGTAAACCTGATAGGCAGCCTTTCACCAGACGCTGATTGGCGTAATGTTACCTTAACCAGAGGTGATAACGTTCAAACTGTTTCGCTCTATGCTTTGATGAAAAAAGGGGATCTGACCGAAAATAAGCTATTAAATCCTGGTGACATCGTACATATTCTTAGAAATGATGCTCAGAAAGTCTTTGTTATGGGCAAAGTCAATGACTCTAAATTATTAAAAATTGATCGTGCAGGAATGAGCCTTACTGAAGCGTTAAGTCATGTGGAGAGAATCAATCAAGTTTCAGCTGACACAAGTGGAGTATTCGTTATAAGACGTTCAAAAGAAAAAGATGTGGCTGCCGATATTCTTCAACTTAACATTTCTGATACTGCTGCCTTGGTGATTGGTACTGAGTTTGATTTAAATCCTTATGACATTGTCTATGCGACAGCCAAGATCTTATCCTAGTAATGGAACAAGGCCACATTGAAGCCCTGAAAGATATTGCCCCAGAAGCAAGAGGGAAAACCATGCTATTTGGTCACAGGATCGAGTCTATCGATATCCCAGTTCCTTCTGAAAAAAGTAAAGAGGCCTTTGTACATACTTTTTCTTTATTAAAAAAGGCTGCAGATTCATGGGTAAAAATTATAGGCAACAAAAATAATAGTAAGCAGTAATGAATAATATAAAAAACTCCGCAGTGGACAGTATGGATGATGAAATCGATTTAAGACAACTTTTCAGCATCCTAATTAATTCTAAATGTTTGATTATCTAATTTATTTTATTCTTCACCGCACTTGATCTAGCTTTTGTGCAACTTTCATCACCCATATTTAAAGCAGATGCACTCATTCAGATTGAAAAGAAAAATTCTGGATGTATTTCTGAGATGGTTGGGTATATGGGAGAGTTTTTCTCCTCAGAAGCTTCCTGCACAACTGAGATGGAGTTCCTAAAATCACGCATGTTAGTTGAACATAGAATATAATTCACAAAAATAACAATTCAGTTAATAGTTTTTTTTAAAAATTCAAACAAGCACCTCATTAATGATATAAAAGTTATTATTTGGTGACAAAGTTCACACCTATTAACAAATAGATCAATTACTCTTTCTCGTTTTCACACTCCGCTGATACCCTTCATACCGCCTTGAAGTGAACTCAATGTGCATAACTATAAGGAGTATTCTCATGAATACCAAGAAACCGATGTCGCTAACCAGCCGAGTTATTTTAGGTATGGTCGCGGGTATCTTGACAGGGTTTGCAATCCGCACTCTGTTTTCCGACAACGGATTTGTCGACACATATATCGTTAATGGATTGTTTGAAGTAGGTGGACAAATATTTGTCGCAAGCCTAAAGATGCTTGTTGTACCGCTTATCTTTGTATCGCTGGTTTGTGGTACCAGTTCTTTAAAAGATTTATCAACATTAGGACGTATGGGAGGGAAGACTCTTGCTTTCTACATAACAACGACCGCCGTTGCCATTACGTTGGCACTCACCATGGGGACCTTGTTCCAACCTGGAGCAGGCGCAGACCTTACCGCGGCCAGCTCATTTAAGTCAGCTGAAGCTCCATCGCTGGGACAAGTAATTATTAATATGTTCCCGACCAACCCTATCAGTGCCATGGCTGAAGGGAAAACATTACAAGTCATCGTATTCGCTGTATTATTTGGAATTGCAATTAGTGCATCTGGTAAGCCTGGTGAACGCATTGCTGCTTTTTTCTCCGACATCAATGAAGTAATCATGAAACTGGTTGCGATATTAATGAATCTAGCGCCATATGGTGTGTTCTTCTTAATGGCCAAACTGTTTACTGGCTTAGGATTAAGCGCGATCTTTACTCTCGCTGAATATTTCCTAGTTCTAGCGGGTACTTTGTTAATTCATGGACTAGTGACTTACAGCCTCATGCTTAAAACCTTCACTGGGTTAAGTCCGATAACTTTCCTGAAAAAGATGAAAGATGCCGTAATGTTTGCATTTTCTACCGCATCATCTAATGCCACCATTCCAGTCACTATGGAAACAGCGAAGTATCGCATGGGTGTTGAAAACCGAGTTTCATCTTTCACAATCCCACTCGGCGCAACAATAAACATGGATGGCACGGCAATCATGCAAGGTGTCGCGACAGCCTTCATTGCTCAAGCTTTCAACATAGACCTAACAATGGGTGATTACTTAATGGTCATCTTAACGGCGACATTAGCATCAATTGGTACTGCCGGAGTCCCTGGTGTTGGGCTTATTATGCTTGCTATGGTTCTAAACCAGGTTGGCCTTCCACTAGAAGGGATAGGCTTGATTATGGGTGTTGATCGTCTTCTAGATATGATTCGTACTGCCGTCAATATCACTGGTGATAGTGCTGTAACCGTCATTGTTGCTAAATCTGAAGGTGCTTTGGATGAAAACTGCTTTAATAACCCAACCGCTGGGTTAGCAGAAGAAAAAGTCAGTCTTTCGAAAGCATAAAATATTTATCTGTAAATCAGAGTAAATCAGACATTTTAACAGCCCCTGAGCTTGCGTTCAGGGGCTGTTTTTTTAACGAGACTTGTTTAGTTTATAAAACAACGTCGATAACGGAGGGAGGCTTAATTGCAAAGATTGTGATAAAGATTGACTCTCTTTATTGTCAGTTTTTACTGTAGGGAACACCGAAAAACCACTGCCTGCGTATTCGCTATCATCAGTATTAAGCAGTAACTGATAAGAACCTTTAGTTGGGACACCTAAACGAAAATCTTCGTGTGGTACGGGGGTAAAGTTGGTGATGACTAAAATACGCTCGCCATCTTTACTGATCCGTTCATGTGCTAAGATGCTAGTGTTAGCCTCATCTTGAAGACGCCACTCAAACCCTGATGGTGCGCAGTCTTGATCATACAAAGCCACTTCACTGCGATATAAATGATTCAAGTCTCTAACCAGCTTCTGAACACCTTGATGGCGTTCGAAATCGAGTAAAAACCACTGCAGCTGATCGTCGTGATTCCACTCTGCAGTTTGACCTAGCTCTGCGCCCATAAAGTTTAATTTTTTACCTGGCTGCCCATACATGTAGCCGTAAAACGCCCTCAAATTAGCGGTTTTCTGCCATTCATCACCGGGCATTTTGTCATGGATCGCCCCCTTGCCGTAAACAACTTCATCATGAGATAAAGACAGAACATAGTTCTCGCTGTGTGCGTAGACCAGTGGGAATGTAATCGTATTATGATGGTATTTACGATGAATCGGATCTTGCTTAATGTAGGAAAGGCTGTCATGCATCCAACCCATATTCCATTTAAAGCCGAAACCTAAGCCTCCAATGAAAGTTGGTGCAGATACGCCAGGAAATGCGGTGGACTCCTCTGCTATAGTCATAGCGTTCGGGAAGTGTTTATAAACCTCTTCATTCATCCATTTTAATGTGGCTATCGCATCATAATTTTCATTCCCACCATCCACGTTTGGAATCCATTGGTCATGACTACGGGAGTAATCAAGGTAAAGCATGGAAGCAACAGCATCGACACGGATACCATCAATATGGAATTGTTCAAACCAATAAAGCGCATTTGAAACCAAAAAACGACGCACATGCTCGCGTCCAAGGTCATAAATATACGAATTCCAATCTTGATGCCAACCACGACGTGGGTCGGGATCATGGTAAAGAGGTGTACCATCGAAGTTTGCTAACCCGTGATCATCAGATGGAAAATGAGCGGGAACCCAATCCAGCACGACTCCTAATCCAGCTTGATGACATGCATCGACAAAAAATTTGAAATCATCTGGGGAACCATAACGACTCGTTGGTGCAAAAAGGCCGACGGGTTGATACCCCCAAGAACCATAAAATGGGTGTTCTGAGACTGGCATCAATTCAACATGGGTGTACCCCATATCCACAAGATAAGGAACAAGCTTTTCAGCCAATTGACGATAATTTAAAAACTCACCATCCGTGTGACGCATCCATGATCCAGCATGAAGCTCATAAAAGGACAGGGCTTCATCACGCTTTTGAGTTACTGGTCGCTGCTGCCATTTGCTATCTTGCCACTGATAACGATTATGATCATAAGTTATTGAAGCAAATGAAGGGTATTGCTCTGAGAAAAATCCCCAAGGATCTTGCTTGTGTGGTAAGCCCTCTCCATTTGGTCCTTTAATTTCGAATTTATATTGAACACCTTCTTCTAAACCAGGAATAAACAACCCCCACATTCCATAGTCAAGACGCTGCATGGGGTGACGTCGCCCATCCCACTGGTTAAAGCAGCCAACCAAACTCATTGCAGAAGCGTGAGGCGCATAAACCAAAAATCGAATACCCGTGACATTCTTACCGCCGCGCTCAAGCGCAACAAACTGTGCACCCATATGACGATACATATGGATCGGGGTATGCAGGTGTTCATACTCTGGGTAAATATTGTGGTACTGATACGGGTCGTCCACCAGCTGCTCGACGCCATTCCAATCTACGGCAAGCTGATAATGGGTAAAGTGTAAGTCACCTTGTTCTTTTAGAATAAAACCACTTTCCCCTTCACGTTCCAAAGGCATCCGCGATTGGTCTGCAAGTAATAACTCGACCTTATCAGCACCTGGCATCCAAACACGTAATGAGCCTTCACTTTGATCAATGAATGGGCCAAGCGTTGCAAAAGGGTCAGCGTAAGACGCCTTTTCGAGTTGATCGTAAAAGTGTTGATATTTTTTCTTAGCCTTGGTTTTCAAATTTTTCTCCCTAGCGCATCTATCCCTGCTCTGAATGCAAAGTAAAGGGACTCGACATTCCACAGCCAGTTGTTGTGAAATCACAAAAACGCGACAAATAGCTCAAACCATGCAAAAAAGCCCGCAATGTACACGGGCCATTAACGGTACAACATACTACATCATTTGCGCCGATTTTATGAGTGGCATGATCAATACTTTAGACAATAATTGCTCTCTCGAGGCGACTCATTGAACTGGCAGCCGAAGGTAACTCCCATTCTACGATGCCACCTGAGCTCTCACTTCCGTTAAGCGCTGTGCCAAGCGATTAACTTGTTCACGGCTAAAAATTTCGTCAAGATTGATAGATAACTTGCGTCGCCAGTTGGGGTATTCATCGACCGTACCTGGAATATTGACCGGTTTGTCCATTTCTAACCAATCTTCGAGCTGTACACTCAAAAACGCACTGTTTCCGGCTGCAAGGTGAAGTTGCAAAGCTTCTGCTAAGTGCCCATCCATTGGGACGTATTGTGCGTCGCGACCAACGCCTTCTGGTAAATAACCATGGCCAAAGACACTATCTAAAATACCTTGCTTACAGTTCAGGCGATCATCAAATAAACCATCGAGTTGTGGTTTATCTTGATATAAACCAATCTCTTGCCCAATTTTTAAATCATCACAATGCCAAAAACCACGTAGGGTTGGCATATCATGGGTACACAGTGTAGCCATTGCTTGAGCTGCGTAGTGTTTTGGTGAAATGAATCCGCCGTCATGCTCCGAGGTTTCAAAGAAGAAGACCTTGTACGAATACACTCCAGCTTCTTGAAGAAGCGTGACGATTTCTTCGGGAACCGTTCCGAGATCTTCCCCAATAACCGAGCATTGCTGACGATGAGATTCCAAAGCAAGAATAGAAAGCATCTGCTTAACGGGATAATACAAATAAGCCCCTTCTGTTGCTTTTTGCCCTTTTGGAATCCACCACAAACGAAGTAAGCCAAGGATATGGTCAATCCGAAGTGCACCACAGTACTTCATATTGGCACGTAATAACTGAATGAAAGCCTCAAAGCCTGTTGACTCAAGCGCTTGAGGATTAAAAGGAGGTAACCCCCAATTCTGTCCCTGTGGTCCAAGAATATCTGGCGGCGCACCAATACTCGCACCTAACACTAAGTTGCGTCCATGATCTGCCCACGCTTCACTGCCAGAATCCGCAACCCCAACAGCAAGATCACGATAAAGCCCAACTTGCATACCTTTTTCCATCGCAAGTACTTGTGCTTCTCTGATTTGCTCATCTGCTATCCACTGTAAATACATATAAAGGTGGACTGTATCACGGCTTTCTTTAATGAACTTTTGCGTCGCTACTGCTTCAAACTTACGATATTTATCTGGGAAAACAGGCCAACCCCAAACTTCTGGGTCTTTCGCTCTTAAACTGCTATGTAGGGCGTCAAACGTGGCGTGACATAACAAACTTTCTCCACCTTGTTCAACAAAGTCTAAAAAGGCTTGAGCTCGGCTGGTGTTGTTATCCAAATGGCGCACTTTAAACTCTTGGTATAACAAGGGCAGTACACTCATCTTTAGAGCAGAGACTTCAGAATAGTTCACCCAATGTGATTCTCGGACTGCTCGCAGGCGCTGTTGGAAATCTGTACTACCAACCAGTTGCTGTGCCGGAGTACTCAACACAAACTCTGGAACAGAACTCACATCGATATACATGATATTCAGCCAGCGACGAGAAGAAGGGCTATATGGGCTGGCACTCTCTGGGTTAGCTGGAAAAAGAGAATGAATTGGATTTAATCCAATAAAGTCTCCTCCTCTAGATCCGATATCGCTGACAAGCTGCTTCAAGTCACCAAAATCGCCTATTCCCCAATTATGTACCGAACGAAGGGTATAAAGCTGAATGCTAGGTCCCCAAAGTTTCTTGTCTTGCTCTAAAGCGGCTTGCTTAAAACAGGTTTGAGGGGTGATGATCAAAGACATCTCATAAGGTGCCTTCCGGCGTTTACGGAACAGCGTTAGCTTATGATATCCCCAAGGTAAAGATTGAGGTAAAGAGAAGACGAGCTCTCCTCCTTGTGCACGTTCATCCCGAATTATCTGAGACTGCAGATAACCTTCAAAACACTCCCCTTGCTCTGTATTCAAACGCCAACTGAAATCACTGCCTCGAGCACTCTTTCCTAGGCTTAATTCGATCTCGATAGGTTCATTATCTCGAAGCACTAGAACCGGCGCTAACACCTCTTTTTTCTGCTTTTTCTCCAATGACTTTAACAGTGTTTCTTCATTAGTAACATCATAACCTAATGATGAGAGCAGTGAGATTAACGTGGTGTGCGGAACACTCACCTCTTCCCCCCAAGCAGTAACATAACGCTCAGATAATTGCGCACTCTCGGCTGCTTTTTGTAATACTGTCTGAGCTTTCATCGCTTCACTGCCTCTAGTTTCCAGATATGATTGACGTAATCTCTGATCGAACGATCAGAGGTAAATTTGCCCATCAAAGCCGTATTAAGGATCGCTTTCTTTGCCCATCCCGGCTGATCTCTGTATTGCTTCTCCATATCTTCATGTGCCTCGATGTAGGAAGCAAAATCTGCCAGACATAAGTAAGGATCACCACCATCGAGCAGACTGTCATAGGTCGCACGAAGCAGGCCAGGCTGACCTGGAGAAAACTCTTCGCCAAGTAATAACTCCATAGAAGCTTTCAATAGTGGATCAGCATGATAATAGTCAAACGGGTTATATCCTTTCGCTTTCAACGCTTTCACTTCTTCAATATTTAAGCCAAAGATGTAAATATTTTCCTCTCCCACTTCCTCACGGATCTCGACATTCGCCCCATCCATCGTACCAATGGTCAATGCCCCATTCAGTGCCAACTTCATGTTGCCCGTTCCCGAAGCCTCTTTGCCAGCCAAGGAGATTTGTTGTGACACATCAGCAGCAGGGATAATAAGCTCCGCCATGCTGACTCGGTAATCCGGAATAAACACCACTTTAAGTAAGCCACCAATTCGGGGATCATTATTGATTTTTTCTGCAATCTTGTTGATGGCAAAGATGATTTCTTTCGCAAGATGATAGCCAGGAGCGGCTTTCGCTGCAAAGAACACAACACGAGGTGTACATTCAAACTTAGGCTGATTGAGAATGCGATAATAAAGAGATAAGACATGCAGTAAGTCAAGATGCTGACGCTTGTATTCATGCAGACGTTTAATCTGTACATCGAAAATTGCATTCGAATCTAGCTCAATCCCCATATTATCTTTGACCCAATTCGCCAAACGAATTTTATTATTCTTCTTGACGGCCATGAACGCTTTCTGGAATGCCTCATCCGTAGCGAAATGTGCAATCGCTTCTAGTTGCTCTAGCTTTACAGGCCACTCGGAGCCTATTTTTTGAGTGATAAGTTGTGATAAACCTGGGTTACAGAACTTCAACCAACGACGTGGAGTGATGCCGTTAGTGACATTATGTAACCGAGTCGGGAACATTTGATGAAACTCAGGAAACAGATCTTTTTTGACCAATTCAGAGTGAAGGGCAGCCACACCATTAACCGCATAAGAGCCAATAACACACAAATTAGACATACGAACCATGCGATGAAAGCCGTCCTCTATAATAGACAGTTTCTGTTGCTTCGACACATCACCCGGCCACATCGATCTGACTTCTTGTAAAAAACGATGATTGATTTCATAAATAATTTCCATATGACGTGGCAACAAATGCTGAATCAATGATTCTGGCCATGTCTCCAACGCCTCAGGCAATAAGGTATGGTTGGTATAGGCAAAGGTCTTAGAACTTATTGCCCATGCTTTCTCCCATCGCAGACCTTTTTCATCAATCAAAATTCGCATCAACTCCGGAATAGCAATCGATGGATGTGTATCATTGAGTTGAATCGTCTCTTGTTTGGGTAAGTCTTCTATTGCATAACCTAGCGCTTCGTGGCGACGTAAAATGTCACGAATCGATGCAGCAGAATGGAAGTATTGCTGCATGAGACGAAGTGTTTTACCTTTTTGATGATTATCATTTGGATATAAAACTTTGGTAATGTTCCCTGCATCGATAAGAGCATGCTGCGCCTCAAAATAATCCCCGTTATTAAAGCTATCCAATGAAAACGGGGCAATCGCTCGACATTCCCAAAGACGAAGAGGGTAAACCGTATCCGACTCATAGCCAACAATGGGTAGATCCCAAGGCATAGCTTTTACATTCATATTAGGCACCCATCTTCGGACCTGTTCTCCCTCATGGCTCACTGCTTCAACATGGCCGTAGAATCCGATCTCTTGAGCAAGCTCAGGTCGTGCAACCTCCCACGGGTAACCTTCAATACCTCGCCAAGAGTCTGGTGCTTCTTGCTGTCTGCCTTGTTTAAAAGATTGTTTGAATAAACCATATTCATAATGGAGCCCATAGCCGACCGTAGGAAACTCTTGTGCTGCACACGAATCCATATAGCAAGCAGCTAAACGACCTAAACCACCATTGCCTAACGAGGGGTCACGCTCTTCCTCGAGTAAATCAGAGATTGAGTGGCCTAATTCTTCCATTGCTTCTGCCACAGACTCATAAATGCCCATGCTAATTAGGTTATTTCCCGTTAATCGTCCGATAAGAAATTCTAAAGAAAGATAGTTCACGCTTTTGGCTTGCTGAATTCTTGGGTCTGCCTCGGTAGCAAGTAAGTCACATGTTGTAAACTCCGCCAATGCACGCCCCATAGCGAGGTACCATGCTCTATTATCAGCACGAGCAGGAGTTTGAGCATAACTCACAGATAAATGCTTACGCACACTCGCTTGAAACGCTTCTTTATCAAATTTTTTTTGTTGAATTGGTTTCATAAAACAGTCCTTAATGTCCTTGTTCATATGCATACCAAATATCGTGCATCGGTAATACCAAACACACATCATCCCTGACCATGATCATTGGGGGGATGAGAGCACCAACCTAAGGGGGCGTAGAAAAAATGAATCGAGTTATCTACCCAAGTGACCTTAAAGACTTGAGTAAAGATAATCGACGCTCTAAGAGGCAAAGTGCCTTATTTAGTGCAACATAGGATGTAATTCACATCCACCTCGGACAAAAAAGAGAGTTTGATCGCATATTTAGGGCGTAGTTAATCAAAGTCATATAAGTGGGCAAAAATTAGGAAGTGGATCAATTCAGGCACAATGTTGATATCGTAACATGGCGATACCTAAGTGACATCAAGCTACTGGGGATAACACTAAACTTTTACTTTCACGCAATTTTCACTTTCACTCAATAAAGTGACAACATTGACGTTGCTCAGATAAGGACATCACGACGAATGTGGATACCATCAAAGCTTATTCGTCCAAGCCATTCACAACATTCGATTACACGCCCACGTCTATTAAAGCTCCTCAGACAAGCATCGAATAATAAATTAGTGCTCTTCCGTTCGCCCGCTGGGTATGGCAAAACCACCATCGTCACTCAATGGTTAGCGGATAAGACTCATGTTGGTTGGTTCAGTATCGATATAAACGATAATGATGAGTTTTACTTTATGAGCTATCTCGTCCAAGCCCTCAATAAAGCGACAAAAGGTCATTTTGAAAAAGTAAAAAAGCTCACTGAAAAGCGTCAATACCACTCACCAAATGCACTAGTGAGCGAAATTGTTGCTGTGGTAACACGCTTTAAGCAACCTTGTTATCTTGTCTTGGATGATTACCACTTAATCAAAAACCTTCAGATTCATGAATCGATGCGTTTCTTTTTAAAGCATATCCCGGACAACCTCACGCTCATTGTGACAAGCAGAGCAGCCTTACCTCTAGGGACGGCTAGCCTCCGTGTAAATGGCTTATTACTAGAAATTGACAGCTCTAAATTAGCATTTAATCAGGAAGAAACATTGCGTTTTTTTAATCAGCGCAACAATAAAGTGAACAAAATACAAGCCAGAGATATTTGTCATTATGTCGAAGGTTGGCCTTCAGCTCTCCAGCTCATCGCTCTGCAAACACCAATGCAAAGCCCTCTTTTCACCCAAGATGTTATCACGAGCTATCCATTTGACCCTTGCCATGTATGGGATTACTTAATGGAAGAAGTATTTGAACTTTTAGACTCGGACATCCAACACTTTTTAATGCAAGTTTCCGTTCTAGAACACTTCAACGAAAAGTTAGTGCTTACTTTAACGCAACGATCCGATAGTTTGAGCATGCTTGAATCACTCAATCGCTATGGGTTGTTTATATACCCTCTAGAAGGAGAGCAAAACTGGTATCGCTTTCATAATTTATTTGCAGAGTTTTTGTCTCACCAACGTTTAACTCGTCTCCCTCAAATGGAGAAAATACTGCACCATCAGGCCGCACTGGCATGGGTGGAACAAGAAAATCCATACCGGGCACTTGCTCATGCTCAACAAACAAAGGACTCTGACTTAATCATTGAGATACTCGAAGGCTATGGCTGGAAAATGTTTCATCGAGGCGCACTCACCGAGCTAGAAAGTGCTATCGATCAACTTGATCGCGATCTTCTCTATCATCATCCGAAGCTGTCCATTTTACAAGCATGGTTAGCGCAAAGTCAGCACCGCTTTGATCAAGTCTCTGAACTACTTTCTCATGCAGAAGTTGAGCACCTAAAACGAAACATTACCCTAGGGACTAACTACCAAGGTCAATCGAACGCATTACTTGCTCAAGTTGCCATCAATAGCAATGACCCTCAAAGAGCTCTTATATTAGCCGAACAAGCGTTAAGTCAATTAGACTCCACGGTATATCTCAGCCGAATCGTTGCAATTTCAGTCATTGGAGAGGTTAACCATGTACTGGGGCGATTGGATCAAGCGCTGTCCATAATGCAACAAACTGAAAAATTGGCTCGCCAACATCAAGTGTACCACCAAGTTCTTTGGGCAATTCTTCAGCAAAGTGAAATCATGATCGCTAGAAGTGACTTTCAAACTGCCTATGAGCTTCAAAATACGGCATTCCGTCTGATAGAAGAACAACAGCTACAACACATCCCTCTGCATGAATTTCTTCTCCGCTTAAGAGCTCAGCTTTACTGCTCTTGGAATCAGTTGGACGAAGCCGAAGTTTGTATCCAAAAAGGGCTTAGCATCATAGGTGAAAACCAAAGTAACCACTTACATTGTTATTCTATGTTAGCCAGAATTTCTCTCTTACGAGGCGACGTTGATAGCGCAAGCACCTTTGTTGAACATATACAACGGCTGATGCAACACTCTCTTTATCACGCAGACTGGATCGCTAATGCTTCTCTATCTTTGTTACTTTATTGGCAAGAGAAAAAAGACACCAAAGCGATTCAAAGTTGGCTTGATCAGGCGATAAAGCCCAAAAAGGCAACAAACCACTTCCAGCAACTACAATGGCGCAATGTTGCTCGAGCCTACATCAGTTTACATCACTGGGAAAAAGCTCGTCAGGTCATTGATTTTCTGAAAGAAGAAGCAACACGTCATCAGTTGCTAACCGATTCTAGACGAAACTCAGTGATAGAAGCCGTCCTGACTTTACAACAAAGTAATGAACAGCAAGCCATATCAATACTACACAAAATCATAGATGTCGATCCTAACAACATCATCATCGGCGAACTTCTCTATGATAAACATGTGATTGGTCACTTATTTGCGCCACTTATCGAGGCTAAAAAGTTAAAGAGAAAAGTAGGCCGGCTTACAGAGAGCCCATCAACCCACAATAGACATAAAACTGAAAGCGATATCTCTTTTAGTCAGGCATTGATTAAGCAATTACTCAAACATCCTGATATACCAAACTGCCTAAAAACCAGCCCTCTGACTCAAAGAGAATGGCAAGTTTTAGGGCTTATATATTCTGGCGTAAAAAATGAACAAATTGCACTGAAGCTAGAGATCGCAGGGACCACCGTTAAAACGCATATACGAAACTTATATCAAAAGCTAAGCATCACAGAAAGAAAACAAGCGATTCAAATAGCGACGCAATTACTACGGCTCACGCAATCATCTTCATCCGATGGCACTCATATCCAGTGATGCTAATGCAACAAGTTTTTTTGATGGATAAATCAAGATCAGTGCAAAATGCAAACAAGATAAGAAGTCAGTTGCACTTACGTTGGGATAAAAAAATAGCCAACCGCAAGAAACGCGATTGGCTTATATATAATGTGAACAATATTCATTCACTAACAACGTCAGTTGGCTAGGTGACCCTCGGCTTAGTAAGGGTCGAAAAACATTATGCATTAATCATGCCATGTTGTGAATACATTTTTTAGTGACGATGATCACACTAATTCATTATCAACCGACAGAGCAATGCAAAATGCAAAAGCAAAATGCAAAAAAACAAAGCAAAATGCAAAAACAAACATAAATGTGACAAAAGTGTTACTAATTAAACCAAAAGCAAACGATTAATTGAAGTGACGATACATAATGCTGAAGCTTGCATTACTATTTCATACTTTTTTCTGTGTAATATTTGTATACTCATACCACCTATATCACTTAATTATTTGAGCAATGAATTATCTAATCACCTTTTTTAAAGGAATGGCGATGGGTGCTGCAGACGTGGTTCCCGGCGTTTCAGGCGGTACCATTGCATTCATTACAGGTATTTACGATACCTTACTTGAAAGCATTCGACGTATTAATCCAGCACTTTTTTCTCTTTGGAAAAAAAATGGGACAAAAGCAGCCTTTCAACACATTAACGCCTTTTTCCTTCTTTCACTATTCGCTGGCATTTTCACCAGCATTGCTACTTTAGCTAAGCTGATTACTTGGCTGTTAGAAACACATCCGATTCCTATCTGGTCGTTTTTCTTTGGTTTAATTTTGGTTTCTGTCTACCATATTATTCGCCAGGTTGAACAGCGTGACTTCATCCGTTTCATTACTTTATGTATTGGTGTTGTATTTGCTTACAGCATTACGGTGTTAAAGCCACTTCATATGGAGCCTTCGACAATCAATATCGTTTTTGCGGGCGCTATTGCTATCTGTGCGATGATCCTGCCAGGCATTTCCGGTAGTTTCATTTTGTTACTTATAGGGATGTATGCACCTATTTTGGCAGCGGTTAAAGGTTTGCAAATAGACGTATTGCTCTTCTTCTTGAGCGGTTGTATCATTGGGCTTCTATCCTTCTCACACCTACTATCATGGTTACTCAAAAAGTTACGTGATTTTACCTTGATGTTCCTAACTGGCCTTATGATAGGCACCTTACCTAAGATTTGGCCTTGGAAAGAGACGATCACTTGGCGAACTAACTCCCACGGTGAACAGGTCCCGTTATTGCAGCATAACCTCACCCCAGCAGAGTTTGAGCAACTCACTGCTCAACCAGCACAATTAGGGGTAGCGATTATTATGATGCTTGCTGCTATTGGCCTTGTACTTAGCCTAGAAAGGTTTGCCAACAAGTAACCTCTGCTTATACCCAAGTAACGTCATGATACTTGGGTATAAGGCTAGAAATTGTTAAATTCGAACACTAATTGACCTTTAACTATTAGTATTCTCCATTTTTAGTGACAAATGAGTCAATTTATTAACAATATCTCTGATTCAATGTTTTTATATGTTACGATATAAAAATGTAAATATTGTAAGACGCTATCTCGATGAAAGTGTTACAACTTGCTGTCGTTGTCTTGATGCTTATCGCTGGGTACTTTGCTCCAAGTGCTAGGGAGAGTTTAACCTCTAAAACAGATGTCACCCCCCTAAACGCTTACTGCATGCTATCTACAACACCGTGTGTACAGCAAAATATTGTCATGATAAGCCATGCTGACTTCGCGACGCCTTTTAAGCCATTCAAAATTGAAGTTGAGTGGCCGAATACCACACAATCGCAACTTGTTCTTACATTAAGAGGCTATGACATGGAAATGGGAAAACCTCAGTTTACATTACACCGAACCCCTCAAAATACATTTGTAGGGGAAATTGTGCTGCCTATCTGCACACAAGACTCGATGATATGGATCGGTGAACTTTCTGACGGAAGTACGACCCTCCATCCTGCTATAACAATGAAAAAATAAGGAATTGGAATGAACCGTAAATGGGCCCTACTGCTTGTGGTGACTTTTGTTTTAGGTTTTGCCATCCAAGCATATATAACGGATAAGCCAGCCACCGAAGTGCAGCCAAAACAATCGATTTCAGAACCTAGTAGTGTATTAATGGGTGAAAACAATCAAGCCGTTGATATTTTTGATACTGATGATACTAGAATTCGTATTGTTTACTTCGGATTTACTCGCTGTCCAGATGTTTGCCCGACTTCCTTAGCCATGCTAGCTGGTGCACTGAACCAAATTAGTGAAGAACAACAAAAGTCCTTCCGACCAATTTTCATTTCACTGGATCCAGAACGCGATAATGCAGAAACGTCAGCACAATATGCCCATTACTTTCACCCGATGATTGAAGGCCTCTCTGCCCCCTTAGATATCACGACGCCTCTGGCGCATAAGTATGGTGTACTTTTTCGCAAAACGACTCTCGAAAACTCTGAATTAAAGTATACCCTTGACCATAGCTCATACTTCTACTTTCTAAAGCCAGACGGTACGCTTATAACAAAAGTACCGCATACCCTGACGCCAGCGCCAATCGTTGACGCCATTTCAAAATTGACTGCTAAAGGAAAACCTAATGAAAGCTAAAAACGTCGTCAAAGCCATCGCATTAAATGTTCTACTATTGAGTTCATTTGCTCATGCAAAAGCGGACATAACAGTACAAGACCCTTATGCTCGTGCAATGGCTCCTGGCGCTGCGACCAGTGCAGTTTTCGTCACATTTGCGAATGAAGGTAAAGAGAATATTGATATCGTAGCTGCTGAAACACCTGCGGCTGGCAAAGTAGAATTGCACGATGTCATCAAAGACGGAGATATGATGAAAATGCGTCAAGTCGATCATATCACTCTAGCTGCTGGAAGCAGCACAACGCTCAAGCCAGGCAGTTTACACATTATGCTTTTTGACTTAGTAAAACCACTTACAGAAGGTGAAACGATCGACGTTAACCTGACTTACAGCAACGGTGAAAAGCAAACTTTCAAAGCACCAGTGAAAAAAGTCATGGCTGGTATGAAGAAACATATGAATCATTAATATCACCATTAAAGTATCGATGCTCAAGCCTTCTGAAAGGCTTGAGCAGATAGCCTCATAGCTTATGCTGAAGAGCAACCTTTTCGCGCTTAATTAACTCTCCTCCCTAGTTTAGTCCCCTTACATTAAGCCTTAAGTATTAACCATTAAGAGCAAGCATCTTGAATTTACTTGGGTATAAATTACTTTTTCTGAAGAAAACCCTTTTCTAACAATGATTTATTTAACATTTTATTAAAATAACTAACAACTAAAACTAGACACAAAATATAAGCCAGTTAATATATGTGTTATTCAGCAAAATTATGGCTGATTTTATAAAAAAATAATTAAACATATCTTCTTCATATGAGTGACTAGCTCCTCTCACTCGGGGCTGATAACTCATAACGATGAAGAAAACTTATCATTTGATTGCAGGAATGAAGTATGCAAAACAACAGCCTTGTTGCGCGGTTTTTCCGTGGCAACCTTGTTTATCAAATTCTTATAGGTATTTTACTGGGAGCGATACTTGCAGTAGCCGCACCAGAAAGTGCTAAAGACATCGGTATCCTTGGAAGTCTCTTTGTTGGAGCCTTAAAGGCCATCGCACCAGTTTTAGTCTTTATTTTGGTTGCAGCCTCTATCGCTAACCAAAAGAAAAACCAGCATACTTACATGCGACCAATCGTTGTTCTTTATTTAGCTGGTACCTTTTTTGCTGCTCTGACCGCTGTTGCTCTTAGCTTCCTTTTCCCTACCACTCTAGAGTTTCATCAAGCAGCGTCTGGCGTAACACCACCTCAAGGCATTACTGAAGTACTAAAAACCTTACTGTTTAAGTTGGTCGATAACCCGGTGAATGCTTTAGTTGAAGCAAACTACATCGGCATTCTGGCTTGGGGGGTAGGCTTAGGTCTTGCTCTGCATCATGCTTCAGATACCACTAAAGCCGTTTTTGAAGATCTTAGCCATAGTGTTTCTCATATTGTACGCTTCATCATCCGACTCGCACCATTTGGTATTTTTGGCTTAGTAGCTTCAACCTTTGCAACAACAGGATTTAGTGCCCTAATAGATTATTTGCATCTATTAGGTGTTTTGGTCGGCTCAATGCTTGTCATTGCCTTGATTGTCAATCCTGCAATCGTATATTTCAAAACAGGGCAAGACCCTTATCCATTGATCTTCCGATGCTTACGTGAGAGTGGAGTCACTGCATTTTTCACACGTTCAAGTGCTGCCAACATCCCTGTAAATATGGCCCTATGTGAAAAGCTAGGCTTGGATGAAGACACGTACTCTGTTTCTATTCCACTGGGTGCCACAATTAACATGGGTGGTGCCGCAATTACGATCACGACTCTAACGCTCGCAGCTGTTCATACTCTAGGCATTGAAGTTGATATTATGACGGCTTTACTCCTGAGTCTTGTTGCTGCTGTCTCTGCTTGTGGCGCTTCGGGTGTGGCAGGTGGTTCATTATTGCTTATCCCAATGGCATGTAGCTTATTTGGTATTTCAAATGATATCGCAATGGAAATTGTTGCTGTTGGCTTTATTATCGGTGTCATTCAAGATTCTGCTGAAACCGCACTGAATAGTTCTACTGACGTAGTATTTACTGCTGCTGTTTGTCTGTCAGAACAACGAAAGAAAGCAAAAGAGCAAACGGTATCTGAAGCACAAGCCCTTGCTAAAGCGAAAATCGTAAAAGGTGAGGCCCAAACAATGGCTGAAAACGAGATACAGAAGCAGCCTAATGCACAAGAGAAAGAGCAGGATTAATCCAACCACTGCTCAATAAAAAAGGGAAGCGACCATCGCTTCCCTTTTTTATTCTACCTGATCCGTCCTAAATAAGGTTGACACTAACTAATCAGGAAATTGGAACGTGCCAATACACTTCATTTTAAATTAAAACTGAGGGGGCTTAGTCTGCTGGGGTTGCAGGAAAGTATGGGTAAAATCCAGAGCATCCTTTGACAAGGGCTTTTCTTCAAGCTTACTGCTGTTTTGTTGATCATTGATAGAAGTTAAATTCTCTTCAAAACTCTCAGGTGCGTTTGATTGAGACTCTTGCACACCGACCACTTCGCTAGGAGTAAAAGAAACTCGTTTGTAAATCTTATCTAAAGCTTTAATGATTGTATGAGGTTTTAACGCTCCAGAGCCAGTAACAAGCGCTTTTCCTGCAGAAAGTTTAGCCTCAAGGTCTCCCTCAATTCCTTTAATCGCAAGACGCCAGAAGTTAATCTGCTGCTTTAAAACAATATCATCACGCATTCGTTCACTCAGGCGGATCACTCCGTACATGCCTGTAACATTATCTAAGTGGGCCGCTTTTTTGTACCAATACAGAGCTTTACTTAAGTTACCTTTTTCCGCTTCTTTCGCTAAGTAAAGAATCGTTGGAACATGACCAGCTTCTGCTTTGAACACACGTTCTTGCTGGTCTTGCTCTTTAGCCTTTAAAATTGTATTTCGATAAGCGGTCTCACGTTGTATTTTCTCAGCAAATAAGCGTTTTTTAAGCATCAACAAAAAGATCATCCAAATGAAAAGCAAAAGCAGCATTAAAGACGTTGCAGTAACTCCAAGACTTAAACTACTCATATGATATATCAATGAATTTAAAAACCATAATCGTTCCCCAGTAATCACCACCTAATCCCAAGAATCTAGTCAAAAAATTGGGAATGAATAACGGTACGTTAAATAACACTAATTATTATTCAACATACAACTTATCCTTATAGCGGCCAATTAAACAAAACTTTAAGATAAAGTGACATAGTATTAAAGATATACTGAGCTTCGAACCAAGGACACCGTTTTCAGAAATACAAATAATTGTAAATAAGCCAAATACCCCTAAGCTGCTAAATCACGAAACCATTTACCTGAGTAAAATCGCCAAAAACTAACACTAAGCTTAAGTACCTCTTCAGCAACAACGATAGCATAAATAAGAATTGTATCTACTGATTGCGTGTTAAGATACCAAACAAGCGGAAGAGTAAATAACCATTGAAAAATAAAATCGCACCGTAAGCAAAAAGCCCCATCACCTCCTGCTCTAATAACGCCATTCATTAGTTGTATAGATAGGCTTTTAATAAAAATAACTAAAATCATAATATTAAAAAACATCTCTGAATCGCCACCTATTTCATTAAGGTTAAAAGAGGAAAAAATAATTCCTTTATAAAACAAAAGTAGACCCGAGATTAAACAAGAAATAATAAAAGAGCTAAATATTGAAATATAAGCATCTCTAACTACATGTTCCTTAGGCTGAGAAGGTAAAGACTTTCCGATTTCAATACCAGTTGATATGGACAAACCAATAGTAAAAGAGAGAACGAGGGCTTCAATAGGACTAAGAACCGATATTATATATAATATATCTGACCCTCGCGTTCCTATTAATATGTAAAAGGCACTGGCTCCAACAGCCCAGACAATACCAGAAGAGGATGATATAAAAGCCTGAGTCATGACGTTATTTTTTAATTTTCTATTCTCGTAAAAGCTATTAATCTGAAAATTAAATCTTTTTAAGCAAAAAAAACAAATCAAAAGTAATTCGACTATAGAACTTATAATTGTTCCGTAAGCTGCTCCTTTTACTCCTAAGCTAAACTTTGCGATAAGAACATAGCTAAAAAGAATGTTTATAATCACAGATACCATGGATATATATGATGGTGTTTTATAATCTCCTTTAATTCTAATAAGATTAGAAATTGTCGCCGTGATTGAAACAAGCAAAAGTGTTGGAGCTATCATATCTATATATAGAGAGGATAGATCGATTAAATTTTCATTTTCGGTTGTATAAGCAAGGATGTATTTTTTAATATAAAAAACAAAAACTACAATAAATATGGAAACACCAACGCCAAGTTTTATAGAGAATTTAGTGGCATAATTGATATGCTCATCATTCCCTGAATTTTGGGACATAACATAACCAGATCCAGTAGAAATACCTGATATAACAATAAATGCAACAAGCAGTATCTTAGAAGCAATACCAACTGCAGAAACACTTTCAGAACTAGATAAGGTTAATAGATAAGTATCTACAAAAGACTTAGACGATAAAATTAAATTTTGTAGAGCAATAGGGAAAGAAATTGAGTAAAAATATAATATTCTTTTGAGCATAGCAAGACCTAATGGGAAGCTATAATAAGCTTCCCATATTTTTATTAAATGGATATTTCTATATCATTTTTATAATTTCCATCCGATATGGAAAAGTCAATAAATGTATTTATATAGCCTATTTTTGAACCACAATCATAGCTTTTTCCAAGCATATAATAAGCACTGGATCTTTCGAGCTCTTTAATTGCATTGGTCAATTGTACTTCACCAGAAATATCCGGTCTAACATTACATAAATGACCCCAAATGTCTTCTGAAAAAATATAGCGACCAACTGCAGAATAATTTGAATTGATTTCGTTATTTTTAGGTTTTTCAACCATATTAGTAATGATACTTGAAATATCTGGTGAAAAACTATCTTTACTTTCAACATCAATAATACCATAAAGTGATACTTGATCCCATGGTACATCCTTAACCATTACTTTACTGATAGAATCTTGGTGAAACATATCCTTCATCCTTTTAAAAGATGTATTTAATGGTTTCAATAAAACGTCTGGTAGGGCCACAGCAAATGGATTATTTCCTATATAGGGATACGCACACAAGACTGCATTTCCTAAACCCAAGGGCTTATTCTGATAGATATATTCAAACGAAATATCTTTAAATTCAGGACTATTTTCAAAATAATCTTTTATACAGGTTTTATCTGGACTCAAAACAAACAAAATTTCTTTAAACCCAGATGCTATACATTCATTTACAACATAATCAATAGCTGGTTTATCTGTTACTGTAAGCATTTCTTTTGGAATACTTTTGCTAGCAGGTAACATTCTAGTTCCCCGACCAGCAGCAGGAATTACTACTTTCATAAAGACTCAAGAGTTTTAACGATTTTTGCAGGATTGCCCATAACAACCGAGTAAGCAGGAACATTACGTGTCACAACACTGTTCGTAGATACAATGGAATGCTCTCCAACAGTAACACCTTTAAGGATTGTTGCACCTTTACCTATCCAGGCATGTTTTTTTATCGTAATTGGCTTTGATAAAATACGTTCAGCTTCGTCACTCTCTCCACGACCAAGAAGGGGGTGTCCATCTGAATCCATAATAGTGACACCAGGACCAAATGTAACATTATCTTCAATAATAACGGATTCATAAGAAACAATGCACGTCCCTTGTAAAACAACATTATTACCAATAGAAATGATACCTGGCTTGTCATCATTAACTTTAACCGATGTCATTTTTACTTTGCTATTAGGAAATGCAAGTATATCTCGAGATTCAACATAGCAGCTCGAGCCAATGTTAAAAACTTGGTTAAATACATTTTGTTTTACATCAAGGTGGTCATATTTGGCGTCATAACACCAAGTAAGTGTTAAATCTGGCTCTCCACACACAGCACTATGCTCGCCAATCGAAGCATTAATTCCACTAAAATCACTAAAGTAAAAATTTTTGTATCCTGGCATTATATACTCTCTGCATTGACAAATATCGATTTATTCAATGAAAATATCTCATCTTCAATTGGCACATTATAAAAGTACGTTTGCCAAAGGTTGTATTTTTCATGTATTCTCATCGCAGCATTGTTGGCCTCAGCCGCTTTATCATCCACTTCTTTTTCATGTGGCCAATGAACAGAGCATAACTCTTTATCTATGAAAAACTTATTATTATTCATAAAGAGTCTTATGCCTAAATCAACATCTTCACCGCCCCATGAATTAAATGACTCATCGAATGCACCTGATTTAATCAGCTCGCTTCTTTCTGCAGAAACATGGCATGTCCAAAATAAGTCGAAAGGTGCAGGCCAAGATGAAATATTGTAGCCAAATTCATCATACAAGGTTTGTCGTATATCTAAAGCCTTTAGCTCTTTCATCATCGAGATGAGTTGCTCGGTGTTTTTACCATTTAAGTGAGGTTCAATTTCTTTAACTTTTTCATTTGTAATTTCAAAGCCATAGACATAACCGATACAAACAATAGGAAACTGAGAACGTTCATGGATTTCGATATGTTTCTCTACTGCATTTTTCTGAAGAAGTACTCCAGTATCAATAAATACAATATAGTCGCCCTCTGCAGCATATAGCCCTAAATTACGTGCTTTACCAGCACGGAACCCATCATCTTTCTGCCAAAAATATCTAATATTAAGTTTATCTTTAAATGAATCACAAACTTCTTTTGAATTATCGGAACCTCCATCATCAACTACAATGACTTCAAAGTCATTTACCGATTGGCAGACAAGTGATGACAATGTGTAATTTAGTAATTCACTTCTATTATAGGTTGGAATAACAATACTTAGTTTCATATTAAATTCTTTTATTTTATAGAGTAATAGTCATATAATTAGAGTTATCGCCATACATATTGATTTCATTAGATAATGACGTAGGCTTAAATTCTAATTTACTCCAAAAGTCAAAAGCCCCATCTATCGATACAATTGAGATAGATGAAAAATTTTCTCTTACGGATTTTTCTTTAAGGTAATTAAATAAAGTTTTAGCGAACCCCTGCTTCCTATTTTCTGCACATATAGATAGATCATGAATGTGAAGATTATCAGATTGATAACGTTTAGTTTCAGTGCTATTAATTTCTGGGAATGAATTTATTGGATATGGCAAGGCTATTATATAGCCACATACTTTACTATCTATTTCAATCACACAACTAGTATTTCTTGATACATTAACTTTTGACTCTAATGCAAATCTTTCTTCTTCAAGCTCTACACCGTATGATTGTCTTTGGATATCTAGTATATATTTCCAATCCTCTTTTTTTATTTCTCTTATTAGCATGTTATATCTTCATGTTAAGCTATTTTCTTATATCCATGAATATTTATAAAAATCGATTCTTTAACGAACTTATGAGTCAATGGTTCAAAACCATTAAATCCAAGTGTCGTATAGCTTGCAGAATAAGCACCACAGGATAATATCCAAACTGGATCACCTGGTTTCAAATCAACCGGAATATTAATTAAGCTTTTTTCAGAGTTAAATACGTCATCACTATCGCAAGTCGGCCCAGCAATAATAACACCAATGGTATCTTCTGTATTACGACTATTCGGAAATATAACAGGGTATGTTAATGCATCGGTTTCATAAAGCCCATTAAACTTACCACTATTCAAAAATAGCCAATTCTGCTTGTCGCCATTGGGTTGAACTCTTTCTGCCAATCTAACAACATGTGTTTTTATAACACCAAAATCTGCGACAAGATATCTACCTGGCTCCATAATAAAGTTTAATGAATACCCAATTGATTTTTGTAATCTGCACATCCCTGATTTAATAGCAACAATGATCTCATTAATAGGTGGATTAAGTTTATTACCAGATTTATCCAAATATCCTGAAGCAGGTAAGCCGCCACCTAAGTTAATATATTTCAGCTTGATTCCATCATCTTTAAGACGTCTTAATACAAACTCTAACTCTTCAAACACCTTATCCCAAGAACTTGGCTCCATTTGTTGTGAACCAATATGTAATGAGATACCAGCAGGCTGTAAGCCATTAGCTTTTGCTTCATTAAGAACTCGAATTGACTCCTCCAATGAACAACCAAACTTCTTACTTAACCCCCATACAGCACCTTTACCATCTGTAGCAATACGACAAAATACATTACTACCTGGGGCATGCTTTGCTATCGCGCGTGTATCATTAATACAATCAGTTGCAAAGTCACGAATACCCAAATTAAAAGCTGTTAAAATCTGAACATTCGACTTTATTGTATTACCGTAATGTATTTTTTCTACTTTCGTCCCAGTTTTCAAAGCTTGAATGATTTCATTAGGGCTCGCCGCATCAAAGCCAGCTCCCCTCGCTGAAAGTGCATTCAATACTGTGTCCAATGGGCAGGATTTAATTGCGAATCTAATATCTAAATTAGGTATTGCTTGCTGAAGTCTGTCATATTGATGTTCAATATTTTCTATATCAAAGACAATACAGTCTTCTTTTGTACTTTGAAGCACTTCTGCTTGTTTATTCGAGAGCATATCTGTTACTTAAATTAGTTATTTTAATTGTGAAGATGATATCAACCTTGACCATATTGAGACTAGGTGTAAAAAGTCCTTAAAGTCTTCTTTAACTTCTTGTACTAGTTCAACTTTTCTCATTTCTAATTCTTTAGCAAAGCTAAGGTATCGGCCACCAACATTCTTATATTCATCTATCAGAACATTCATTTTTTCGACACATATAGTAGGGTCTATCAATAAGCTTTTTTCAATAAGGTTTTCAATAACATTAGCTCTAGGTTCATAATTTTCATTCAAAATCGTATTACCTAATTTGTCCATATTCTCATATATTGAATAAAGATAAGGCATTGATATTAAAAACTTTGCAAATCTATACTGTGACTTAATGAACCCTGATTCTGTCTTCCTCACTGGTGTATAAAAATTTTCAATATGTCTATTATGAGATATTCCCGGCAATGTTGAGCTTTTAATCAAATGTAATAGAAAATAGTCTGAACCAGTGGTAACTTTCCCTGGTGGCAGTGGTACGTATTGATGAACTTTGTAAAATCCAACGTTACACATATCTATTCGCATGGGATCAGCACTTCCTAGAAATATCTCATCACCACTAAAGGGTGTAGTTCCTCCACCAGTAAATGAAATATCAACTAAGTTTCTTTTTTCTATGTCGGTTGTATTATCAGGAGCCCACAAACTAACTACATTATAATAGGCAGATGGTGAGAGTTCTTTCAGCTCACTTATATCAACTGACATTTCACCAATAAAAGAGCCCCCTGCCAAAGAAATAGGCATAACTTCTTGTTCTGAGCTCAATGTACAATGATTAACATAACTGATTACATCTTTAGCCTTTAAACCTAAAGCTGTCAGCTCACTCTTAATGGGAAATACATATTCGTTATTGTATTCTTGATAACGACTATCAGAGTCTCTTCTCAATAAGACGTCACAACCTAATATAGAACTGATTAGGAAAGCTCGGTTCGTACAAGCTCCATACGAAACGTCATCTGGATTCATTAGACGAAGCGCTCTCTCTGGCTCCTCTAACCTCGCTTTTTTTATTATGCCGCTAATAAGTTTTATTTGCTCATCTTCATTGAAGTATATTATTTTAATCTTGGAATTTTTCGCTATTTCATTAGCAACTTCTTCATTTTCTAATGCAACTTTTCTTGGTGATGTATCTAAAATTAGAAGTTTGACATTAATATCAAAGATACTCTTTGCATATTCGGCTTCTTTTAATAATAATTTGATCGTTTCTTTGCATTCTCGGTTTGTCGGAAGAGATAAACATACATTTCTCATTTATCCTTTCTCCAGCTTTTTAATCCAAGTAACTTTTCACCAAGTTGGTTTAAATTTGCTTTTCCATATCTTTCAGATTCATGTTTAACAGCATCACCGAGAAGAGTAGGATTCCAGTCTGGTGTTGAAAGTGTTTCCCATGAATGTACTCTTGACTTTCTTAATTCATAATTCTCTTCAAGCGCAGGGGACATAGATAAATACTGTACAGCTCTCACCCCACTATCTGAAAGATTCTCTTTTACTCCATGAGCAAGTAAGCCATTAAATATAAGCATGTCACCAGCTTCTAACTTAGGAATGATAATAGGGTAGTCCTCCTTATTAACCTTTGGACGTATAGGGTCTCTATCTTTCGGCTGAGTTTTTTTCCATTCATCAAAGCCTGAAAATAAACTCGGGCAGCATTGGAATCCACCCATAGTTTCATCACTATCATTAAGGGCAATAATTCCTTGGACTCTTTGTGGCATATTTTCTAAGCTGGTATCAATATCCCAGTGCAGGGTAATATCAAAACCTTCATCAGTTGGTTTAATAAGATTTCTAGAGCGATTGAACTTATTAGGAGGATTTAGGTTAACCCTATCTAAAGTTGTCCATAATTCCTCACAATCCCAGATATCAACGAATGCCTCGTATACTTTCTTACTTTGCCTACTATCCCATAGAAGTTGATGATGATAGACCTCTGCAAACCCGTATACGTAAAGATCACGGTCCAAGTCGCTTCGATATTCTCTTGTCGGATACCAAGTAGTTGGATCGTCTTTATCTAGGTTTTGAAAATTCCAAACCATATCCATTATATTATTTGCATGTTCTTGCGTAATGGCTTTTTTAATAATGACAAAACCATATTTCTGCCAATGTTCCCATTCATATTCACTCATTATTTTTAAGGGTAATTCTTTCTTCATCTTATGAAGTTTCTTATTTGTAAAATACGATTCTCCATCTTGACTTTCATATTTACCACAGAGCGAATTAAAAATTTTCTTAGGCATAAAATATTCCAGATTATTAATTATCTTTATCTGAATATTAATTTATAACTTATTTCGTTGAGCATTAACCCCAGCAAAGTGAAAGTTAACTTTTCGAGTATGTACACTTGACTTTGAAATAAACTGACAATTAGGAAAAAATTTGATGACAATTTAATTTTTTAGAGACTTAATACTCAGAATTGTTAAATCAAAGCCTAAAAAGACCTATAGCACAAGAACAAAAAAAACAACTCTGCAACAATTGTTGCAATAAAACATAGAATACAAATAAAAAATGTTAAATTGTGAAAAGATAAGTAATAAATAATATAAATATTTAAGATTATTCAATATTGCTGGAATTATCTTTTACTTCAAATTAACGTGAACTTTTTTTTTAAAAAAAATTATTGAACCAAAGAAATACACCCAACATATACAAGCGAAAAAATAGATAGGTAAAAAACATATTTAAATCAGATCCGTTAATGCAAAACCATCACTTAGATGAATAATTATGAAAATCCCCTAGCATAAATGAGATAAACTTTAACTACCCACATAAGGTTATGACAATAATTTGACATTATTTTTAAATGGTTAATTTAAAAACTTCTACTCAACTGGCAATATAAAAAACGATTGAGAATACAAATCGAGTAGAAGTCCGACAAAGTATATTGGGATGCCCTATCTATAGACTCTCTTTCCAAACTAGCTCGACAAACTCTGGATGATCAATATATGGGTTACGGTTACCTTGAAATAGATATACAGCCTGATTGCGCTCTCGTTCTTTGATACTTACTGGATCATTTTTATGCCAGCGTTTGAGAGTCTCTAATATCCAAGGTTCAAAAACCCGATCTATACTCCCATCAAGCACAGCATCGGAAACAATCGAGTTTTTTTCCCAACGATGAATCACATCTTGATATCTTGTCGCCATATAAAAATAAGCTCGAGCAAAATCACCTTTAAACTCATCAATTGGCTCAAAAACTAACCCATTAAAATTTGCATTGTCATTGCTAAAGCCCAGCTTAGAGCCATTTGTCGACACAAAAATACTCATATCAACTTCACCAAATGGCCAATTGCTTCGCTTACCATTTACATAACCATCGGATGCAAATATATGGTGGGCATCTGAATTCATTGGTTCAACCTTTCCACCAAACCAACTCTTTGGAAATGCATGCTCTCGGTTATAGCAATCACCTTCTTGGCGATATTGGCCACATTGATCAACTTTTGTACGGTACGTGACTCGCTCAACATCCGACGGTAATTCCGTATACATATCTAATATAGAGTAATCCTTTTCATAATAGCGATCGACATCGATGCTATTTATCAGTCTCCATATTGCCGAGTATCCACGAGTCTGATGGTGTTTGATGATGTGGTATAGCTCCGTTTTGAGCTCATAACCCCTTTTGTTATCTGTCGTTTGATAATATGGATTCAACGTCGATGTTGAGGAACCTTTTCCCAATACAAATTGCGTAACCTGCTTTGTATTGAACTCTTGGTCAGATATTAGCCGAAATGATTCAGACAATAAGAAATACGAACCATAGCCATTATTACAGCACATACCGTCATCATAACTGTCCATAATTGTGAACTGATACTCGCCATCATCTAAGCACATTTTTGTTTGGTAAAACTGAGAATTTAAGTAGTTCATACCTGAATACACAACTTCAGAGTATTTATTTTCTATTATCCAACTAGTCTCACCACCATGTTTTTCAGTCATAATATTAAGTATGATTCGATGAGAGTCACAGCCTTTAAGATCATTTTCTAATTCTGTTCCAAGAATATAAGGAGTAAAAAGATAAAGAAAAATATAGAGATAAGAAAGTAAGAATTGCATTGTTGATCCCAACGATTAATGAGTAGAGCATCCTTTTAATCACAAAAGGAATTTAACAACAATACAACATAAAACCCAAGCTATTAACATTTATTTTTTGCTACCTTAATTTATTTTTATGGCATCAGAGCAATAGATGTCTTTTCTTGAACAACGTCACAATATTTGATGGTAAACCTTCAAAGCGAGCACGATGAATCAAACCTTGAAATCATAGTCATACTTTTGAATTCCAGTAGTTGACCTAATTGAAACAAAGCTTTTTACTTATCATAAATCTGAATCCTCTAAGAACTGCTGATGACACTTTCACATTCTCGACCTTACCCTCTAGGCGCTACCTTAACCGACGACGGCTGTAACTTTGCTATTCATGCGCCAAATTGTAACGAGATAAAGCTCGCTATATTTAATGATAAAGGCGATTTCGTCCTATACGATCTACCCAGTGATTCTGCCGGAATTCGTCATACTTTTATCCCTGATATTAAAGCAGGTCAGAGATACAATTTCATTGTTAGTGATAAAGAGCAAACTTTTATGATTTCTGATCCATATGCAAAGTCACTAGATAAAGCGCTCTTTTATGAACCTCCTTTTAGTCCTGAAAAGAGTTTCGACCTGGCAAAATGTGTTGTTATCGATGATAATTTTGATTGGCAAAATACTACCCACCCTCGCATATCTATAGAAGAAATGGTTTTGTTTGAAGTCCATGTCAAAGGCTCGACTCAGCAACACCCACAGATTAATGTAAGTCACAGAGGCCATTACCTAGGTCTTGTTTCTCAAGAAATGCTTAATTTCTATAAAGCACAAAATATTAATACCCTTCAGCTTCTGCCTGTCGCAGCTTGTATGCATGAGCCACATTTGCTCAAAATGAAAAAAGTGAACTATTGGGGCTATAATCCATATCTATTTATGGCACCTGATCCAAGATATGCCCAATATGATGCGGTAAGTGAATTAAAAACTACAATTAGAGAACTGCATAGAAATGGTATTGAGGTAGTTCTAGATGTGGTTTATAACCATACTGCTGAGGGTGGTAGTGGACCCACAAACTTCAACTTAAAAATACTTGATCCACATTATTATCTTAAACACGGTGACAATTTTACAAATTTTACGGGTTGTGGGAATACAATTGATCTATCCTACCAGCCTTCCTTAAATTTAGTGATGGATACACTGCGCTACTGGGTAACTGAATTTAAGATCGATGGATTCAGATTTGATCTTGCCGCAACTCTTGGACGACAAGGTCAAGACTTCAACCAAAAAGCCGCTTTCTTTGCTGCTGTTGCACAAGATCCAATTTTGAGGGGAACAAAACTCATAGCTGAACCATGGGATATTGGTCCAAATGGTTACCAAGTCGGCAACTTTCCTATAGGATGGAATGAATGCAATGATAAATTACGTGACGTCACAAGAAGCTTTTGGCGTGGTGATCAAGGCTATCTTAAGGATTTCGCAACGAGACTCATGGGTTCAAGGGATATTTACAGTGCAGCCAACTGGCCACATAAGTTGACCGTAAACTACATTACGTACCATGACGGCTTCACACTGCAAGATTTAGTTTCTTATCAGCATAAGCACAATGAGGCTAATGGGGAAGAGAATCGAGACGGTCATGGTGATAATCGCTCCTGTAACTATGGTGTCGAAGGACCAACCACCGATACCAATATCATTTCGATCCGTGAAAAACAAAAGAGAAATCTTCTTGCCAGCTTATTATTTGCTTTCGGCATACCGCATATACTTTTAGCCGATGTATTATCCCATAGCCAAGGTGGTAACAATAATGCTTACTGCCAAGATAATAAAACCAGTTGGCTAGACTGGAACACTTCAATAGATAAACAATCTTTTAGAATATGGTTATCTCAGATGGTCGCTCAGCGACAACAATACATGGTCCCTTTTATACGCGCTTTTAGTGGCAAGAATAGAAATCAAAATCGCATTTTTTGGCGTAGTTTAGATGGAAGGTTAATGCGTCATGAAGATTGGAACCGGGTTAACTCTGTCTCTCTTCATCTAGGTATCGCTCAAAATGGACAAGAAATGCTGTATTTAATCAACCAAAGCAAAAAGTCTGTTCGTTTTACTCTCCCTACAGACCGTAACCAAAAATGGCAAATTCTGTGTGATACAAAACTCAGCAGAATCTGTTTAATCGATGCTGAAGGTGACATAATGGTATCACCAACATCAATAATTATTCTTCATTACCAAGTATAAACAGATTCAGTCCCTGTACTCAGAACAAATAAAATGGAAAAGCGATACTTCTATCACTTTTCCATCCGAGGCCTTTGTTATTTCACTATTGTTGAGCAATTTTTTCCGGTGGTTTGATTGAGCCTTGGTAAGAAAAGTCAAATTGAAGACCTTTCGACGTTACATCAAATGAAAAGTCTGTTACTAGCTGACTCTGAAGACTCATAATGATATCTTCAGGAATCGGCTCCCCTGTAATTTTTGCAGCAGACTCCATTACCTCTAAAACACGTGTAGTGTCTAAAGAAAAATCCATCAATCCATTTGCAGTAAGAGGTTGCTTCATGATTTCTTCGCTAACTTTCTCTGCATTTTTTCCATGATACAAAGCAAGGTGCCCATTGTTTAAACGAAGATAAATATCCATGTGTTTACCAATGTAAGGTTCAACAATCCCACCAATATTTACAGGTTTATTGTCTGGCTTAATGGTTACTTGTTGTAAATTTGGTGCCAATCCCTGTGCCACTTGAAGTAACTTGTTTGGGTCATCTGCTGCAACTGAAATGATGCCATCAACTTGACCCAATTCAGGACCATCCGGTCCGTTAGTATCAATATCAACACCAAACATCTCTAGGCCTATACCTTTTAGGCCTTGAACCATTCCAGAACCCATACTAACAGCTAGAGAAGGGTTATGCTGATTAATATTCTGCTGAGCTTGGGATAAAAAGCTACACTGGTAGCTCGGCATCGTCAAATCACTCCAGATTTCACCAACAGCAGATGCTAGTGCACCAGCATCAACACCGAGCGAAACACTAAACATACTCTTATCTGTTTGAGAATCACTCACTACTCCACGAATTGATTTAAGTGCATCAAGAATAGCTTGATTATTTGATTCAAAGATCATCCCTCCTTTCATGCTCGCTGTGCCTTTCTCAACAGCATATTGCGTGAAAGCAATCATTTGCGGCCAATTTTTAGCAATTTGAGAAAGTTCATTATGGCATTCAGGTGCACGAGCAGCTTCAAGTTCAGTAGCTAAATCTAAAGCCATTACTTGGCGAGCCATTTGATTGCCATCAGTTGAAGTTAGGCCTTCAACAATTTGGCGAAAATCAACAAACATGAATGAGTTATTATCTTCACCATATTTCTCTTGTAATTTTTCTAAACGATCAGTATCAGCAATACTTAGTTTAGGCGCCGTCAAGCCAAACGCAGTTTTTAAAGGGTTTTCAGAGCCAAGACTTGGGATATCCAATGTGATAGTTAAGATGTTATCTACTACAGCAACTGCTAAGTTAATTTCTTCATTGTCAGTGGTTGCCGGTATTAACGTGTAACGACGATATTCGACCGTTTCCAACTTGATCATTTCATGTTTGACATCAGAAAGCGCTTCTTGTTTATCCAATGTTTGCCAAAAAGCAGCAGGGGTTTCAAGTGGCAACTTATATACCGGAACTAAGCCTAATGTATACATGACAGGGTTGACTAGATCGCCTGTACCCAAAAATGATTTCAATGACTCTGAAGAAGTTGATGCTGACGTATATGCATCAACAAAATCGATGATAAATTTTTGACCCGGTGTCAATTCTTCTCCAATGAATAAATCGGCCATAGGTTGTTGACCTGTGTAACCAAAGGCATTCGCATACTCGTAGTGGTCAATTGGCTTTGTTAGGTATGAAAGTGCTAATGTATCTGCTGGTACTTGTGAGAGTAACAAGTTTGTTTCAGCACTCTTTTGATCTTGATTTTGGTACAAATAACCGACTCCTGCAGCTGCTGCACCAATAGAAATAGCTAATATAATTTTTTTCACGACCAACTCCGTTATTATGTTTGGCTCTAGCTGCTTAAAGCCAGTACCCCTATATCATCTCTGATCACTTCTATGTTTAAGTCATATGGCTAACTGACTTTCATGGCAGGTATCACTAACAATAATCCCTAAAATGATTTTCTAATCTAAGCAATTACACATCATAACATTCGATGAATACCTTTTGATTGTTCAGGATACCTTAGTATTAACTCCATCATGTAAGTATTTTCCAAACCAAGTGTAAAGATTATAAGAAAAAATGCGAACTTAATGAAAAAGTTAACTTACATTATTACCTATAATTCAGGGTAATTTCAAACGAAGGCCGTTTTCCTTCTTTAGCATCTTTCATCCAAAGAAAGTGATTTACTTGATCTAAATCACCATACTGACACCCATTCTGTAAAAGAATACTCACAAACACAAGTATACGCGAAGATGCATATTACTTGAACTTTCACTCTTTATTGAGGTTATAAATTCTAATGAAATTAATCACGACATTATTAACAGCAGCACTGACTGCATCTACTTTGATAGTACCTGTTCATGCTGATGATAAGTTTACTCTTGGGCGCACAATTTTGCTTGAGCACGGTAATCTGGCAGCAAAAATTCCTATGATAGTGTGCCGTAATACTAATGCTATCAAAATAAAAGCAGAGAAAAATTTAGAATTAAGAAAAGCGGTGGTGAAGTTTCAAAATGGTGAAGAACAAACAATCCACTTTCATCGTAACTTAAGAAAAGACAATACAACAGATTGGCGTTATTTTGGTTACCGTCGCTGCGTAAAAAATATTGATGTTTATGGTAATTCCAAAGGGTCAAAAGCTGGCGTTCGCGTTTATGGTAAAGAAAAGAATGGCTAACCATTAACTTATAAGCATTTACTTGAATTCAGCAGGCCCAACATGGAGTATTAAAATTTAAACCATTGATATAATTTGACTTAATGGCGGCTTAACTCGTCGCCCTCGATAAATAAAAACTCAGTCAATTTTAGCTAGGGCAGGCATAAATCGAGTTAAAACATTTTCATCATTGAGAGGTACTAGACTGAAACGGTCAGATGGATTTATCATCCTGAGAAATAAGAAAAAGCTCATACCCTGAAGTTCTTGGCTATGCTTTTATTAACAAGTATGACTTAAATGGAGAAGTGTACAAAGATCATAAATCAAAAATGATCAAGAGAGACTTCTTGCCTTTGAAGCAAAAGCTTTTAAACATGATAACAATAGTCAGTAGGCCACCCATGACAAAAACTACGCAAAAGCCAGAGTCTCGAACTCTTTTGAGTTTTCTTACAAATAGTCATCACTTAAAGTTTATTTGTGTTGTTATTTTTAGTCTTGTTGTCTCAGTCATTCTTAAGATAATCATAGATTCATACTACAGGTTTGTTGCTCCGGATAATGTTTATGGTCAATGGGTAGAAATAGATGCTCCATCTTTTCAATCAGAAAAGCTTACTCTCGGCCAAAACGGTGTCTTTCGTAATGGTAGACTTATTGCAACACAATTTGATTTTGATGGTGAATTCGTAACGATCAATCACAGTATAGGAGAATCCATTTACAAATTAGCAGGGACTTACGTATCACCTCAACTGCATCGGGTACACCCTCCCCTCCCCCAACAACGTTTTATTCTAAAGAAACTACAAGACGTCAAAAAAGACTAACCTCTCAATCCCAACCTTCAGAACCCATCGACACTAAGCAAACTGTTTAGTATGGATTAATTATACAAACTGTAGATACAGTAAATCATACCTACACTACTTTAATCACTATTTATATGTACTTATTTAATGCTTAAGCATCTGATAGATCGATGAATAAAGTTAGGTAATTTTAAAAACAAAAAATCTTTTTTCTAAAGCAAACAGACGCTCGATACATCAAAAGTAAAATCATCTACATTCTATTAACAATAAGTGAACCATAAATTCCAATCATGCTAGCTATTTATAGATAATTGGCTTAATACATCATTTTTATGCAATAAAATGTCGAGTTTATGCATTTTTTGGATATAGCTGTCTAATCTTGATTTATTTTTTTTTGAAAAAAAAAAAGTTTCTGAAATGCTAATTGTGATGATTTTGTTTTTTATGTAAACACATCGTAAATGTCACATTAAGGCAGATTGTGTCCCTTAAGTAACGGGCATGAACTAAGAGTTGAGAGAGAAGTTATGATTAGATTCAATCTATGTGCGGTAGGGATTACTCTAGCACTAACTGGAGCTGCCAATGCAGCACCAACAAAACCAAGTATTGATATGTATGGTTCCAATAACCTTCAATTTTCCAAGATTGATCTGGCAATGGAGACGACATCAGGCTATAACGATATGGTCACTTACCATGAGAAAGCAAAAATAAATATCAAGTTTAACCAATGGAGTGGTAAAACTGGCGATACTTATAATGTCTATTTTGATGGATCAAAAGTCGCAACAGGAGCAATAAAGGGAAGCCAAACCAGCGTTTCATTTGAATACCCGAGCGGCGGTCTTTACCAGTTAGAAATCGAAGCCTGTGACCAATCCGGTTGTTCAAAAAGTGCTCCACGGGAAATCACTATTGCTGATACAGACGGATCTCATTTGAAGCCATTGGACATGAATATTGATCCTAATAATAAAAGCTTCAATACTGACCCAAGTGTTGTGATGGGCACTTATTTTGTTGAGTGGGGAATTTATGGTCGTGATTACACTGTCGATAATCTGCCCGTTGATAACTTAACACATATTATTTACGGCTTTATACCTATTTGTGGCCCTAATGAATCATTAAAAGAAGTAGGCGGTAACAGTTTTAATGCTTTACAAACGGCATGTCGTGGTGTCAATGATTATGAAGTAGTAATTCATGATCCATGGGCTGCTTACCAAAAAAGCTTCAAACAGGCGGCTCATGAATACAATACACCAATTAAAGGTAACTATGCCATGTTGATGGCATTAAAACAGCGTAATCCTGATTTAAAGATTTTACCCTCTATTGGTGGTTGGACTTTATCTGATCCTTTCTATGATTTCGTTGACAAATCTAAGCGTGACATCTTTGTCGCTTCAGTGAAGAAATTCTTAAAGACATGGAAGTTCTATGACGGCGTCGATATTGATTGGGAATTCCCTGGGGGCGGTGGTGCTGCAACAGATAAAGGCGACCCAATCAATGATGGACCAGCTTATGTTGCTTTAATGCGCGAGTTACGAGTTATGCTCGATGATCTGGAGCGAGACACAGGAAGAACCTACGAACTTACTTCAGCTATCGGCGTCGGCTACGATAAAATTGAAGACGTAAACTATGCTGATGCTGTTCAGTATATGGATTACATTTTCGCCATGACTTACGACTTTTATGGTGGTTGGAGCAATGTTCCTGGGCATCAAACTGCTTTATATTGTGGTACTTTTATGCGCCCTGGTCAATGTGATGGTAGTGGTACAGACAAAAATGGTGAGAAATACAAAGGCCCAGCTTACACTTCGGATAACGGCATACAATTACTTCTCGCTCAAGGTGTGCCTGCTAATAAACTTGTGCTTGGCGCGGCCATGTATGGACGTGGTTGGGAGGGGGTAACACCAGACACATTAAGTGATCCAAATGACCCTATGACTGGTACGGCCACAGGTAAGCTAAAAGGCAGTGAAGCACAAGGTGTATGGGAAGATGGTGTGATTGATTATAAGGGCATTAAATCCTTTATGCTCGGGGATAATAATGTAGGGGTAAACGGTTATGAATATGGTTATGATGAACAAGCCGAAGCTCCATGGGTCTGGAACCGCTCAACAGGCCAACTTATCACTTTTGACGATCATCGCTCAATTCTTGCTAAAGGAAATTATGCTAAAACTTTAGGTCTTGCAGGGCTATTCTCTTGGGAAATTGACGCAGATAATGGTGATATTCTCAATGCAATGCATGAAAGTATGGCCGGTGGTGCCGTTCCCTCTCCTAATAGAAAACCAGTGGCAAGCGCTGGTGCAGACCAAACAATTACTGGCCCTATTCGCGTGATTTTAGATGGAAGCCGCTCAAGTGATAGTGATGGAACCATCGAAAGTTATATGTGGGAACAAGTGTCAGGCAATGCCGTCACTTTGGTCGATGCCAATAGTGCTACATCCGGCTTTGAAGCTGGCAAAGTAGTAACTGAAGAACAGTTTATTTTCAAACTAACCGTCACAGATAACCAAGGTGCAAAAGCTTCTGACCTTGTTACTGTAAGACTGACTCCAGAGGGACCCATTGATCCACCAAACACCCCACCAATTGCTCAGATTTCTGCACCTACAACAGTCAATGCTGGTGATGTCGTCATTATCGATGCATCTGCTTCGAGTGACACTGACAATGACTCACTCACCTTTACTTGGTCAGCCCCTTCAAACATTGTTGCGGAAGTTAATGGTGGAATCCTCACATTCATCGCAGAGGAATACGCACAGGACACCGTTCTTAATTTCACCGTCAGCGTAAGTGATGGTAAAACAACCTCTTCCGCGAGTGCAACAGTAGCAGTAAATAAACACAGCACAGGAGGTGGCACTTGCCAGAATGCATGGGAACAAAATGCAGTTTACAATGGTGGTGATCGGGTTACACACGCAGGACAAACATGGGAAGCTAAATGGTGGACTAAGGGTGATGACCCGACAAAATCCGGGAAATGGGGAGTTTGGAAGAATGTCGGCCCCGAAAACTGTAGGTGATTTAATTAGCATTAAGACTGTATTTTAAACCTTATTAAAAGGGCAGTACTTACTGCCCTTTCCTCAGGGGTATACATACGCATCAAAAACAAGAGGGCTCAAGAATTATGAGTGTAATTTTGGTCGATTTGTTATTTCCAATGGGTGATTTCACCATATAAAAAATCACCAATGTATCTTATATCAGTGTACCTGAATAGTTTGATGATTTTTAGCAAAGACTCAGAAGTAGTGTAAACTCTACTTTTTATCTGTCGCTTCTACCTTGTGTTAAATTTATTAAATAAAGGCACGCTCTTTTGTTTAGAAAGATTGAAATAAAAGCATATTGGCTCATTCATTGTATATAATATACCTCGATAATTACTTATTTACTCCTGTGGATGTAATTAAATAACTATTAATTACTTTCTGTAAGCAGTTCAAAAGCACAAAAGACTTCTTGACACTTCATCACTCTACCATGCCCTTGTCCTTGGGTTGATATCAGTTCAACATGCTCATTGGTATTTGCTGCGTGCAATGAAACATCATGACGAGTAAATTTATCACCACGATCATGAACGATAACAGTACGACCTTTTCGTTCACTTAAACGTTTTTGTGGATTAACCAACTCAAGTGGAAAATCAAACTGAGCTTCTACCTCAGATACCACGGCTTTAAACAGTTTCATTGAGTAACCAGATTGCTTGATACGACCAAACATATCTTCAACATAATTCAGCACCGGAGCAATCAATAAGAATGGTTTATCTGTCAGCTTACAATGTTTACATTCCAAGGCTGAAGCTGTACCCATACTATGTCCCACTAAGCCCTCAACATCATCGATAGAGTCGAGGACATCCTCTAATCCATGAACAAATGCAGGAAAATGCCCATATTGGCCCTCACTGTTCCCATGAGCTGGTTGGTCATAAGCCAATGCTGTATAACCACACGACGCAATATGCTTCATAAGTGGGAAAAATTGGCTTGCTGAACCAGACCAGCCATGAGTCAAAATCCAAGTGGGGCCGCTTCCCAAACTATAGGTTTTTATTATGCCATTAAAGCCTTGAATTTCACCATGAAGTAAGCCATCCGGTGTACTATTTTTAGATGGCTTTCTTGCTGGAGTTAGCAACAATCGGCGAGCTGTATTCTTTGCATGAACTGGAGCTAAGGTATGGTGAAGACGTGTACTTACGTTAACCAAGCTGCGTTTAATGCCGAATCGCTCCGAAGTATTGAAATAAATCTTTTCACTCATGACGATGTCCTCAATAATTAGCATCATGCTTAATTTTCAATCAGATGAAGCATCTCAAACGTTTACTCTAAATTTTTTATAAAAAGGTGAGCCACTTCTTGTACCATAATGACCTCTTTTAACTGAGTCTTCAATTGATAATCTCCCTATTTTACCCAATTAGCGTCCAGTGAGTTGCTAACATTGAGCCTTGCTTATCTTCGCTTTAATAAAAACTGCGAGTTATTTAACCTACTGAATTTTTCAAACCTTTAATTCATCCTACCTTTAAATATTTATTCGTTCTTTAGTTACTTTCAGACCCGAAAAGACATCGCTATAACTGCTATATTTACCGTAAATTTTCTACTTATTTAAGCGACATTATGGCAATCAAAAACATTTTTTGTGCTCAAAGACTTATATTAAGAAGACCGAGAGATTACAATTTGCCTTTACTGATAGTAATTTTAAAAACAACCAGATATAACATCGTTATTTTTTAATATACTTCGTTATGAGCTTTTTCAGAATCACCTCTTATTAGGCGCAACAGTCTTTAAAAATCGTCACATCCAAGTAATAGAATAAATAATGAGATGAACCTCCCACTCGTTAAAATTGTCATTTTAATACCCTAATGGATTGCGGCGACTCACAACAAATACAAACTATTTCCACTAAAATTCTTTAGTTTTTTTAAGCCCTAACTATCAATATTTACTTATCATGCAAGGCTACTTTTTTCCAATACAACAAGAGGGAAATACCGATGCCACTTAATTTATTTGCCGCTCTGTTTTGCTTGCTTTTTTCAAATGCAAGCGTAGCTGCAACAAACAGTGACCTCAATTTTGTAAATTCTACTGTCGGCTATGCCGCACTCGCTTTTTTTACCATCGCCTACCTTTTGGTTATGTTAGAAGAATACCTACAAATGCGTAAGTCCAAGCCCGTGTTATTAGCGGCTGGATTAATTTGGATTCTTATTGGTTATACGTTCGCTCAGCACAACCAAACCGCTATTGCACAAGCAGCTCTCGAACATAATCTTCTTGAATATGCTGAACTGCTGTTGTTCCTATTGGTTGCCATGACCTATATCAATGCTATGGAAGAGAGGAGGCTGTTTGATGCTTTACAAGCATGGATGGTTGGTAAAGGATTCAATTTTAAGTCACTCTTTTGGTTAACCGGTGCTCTGGCTTTTGTCATTTCCCCCATTGCTGATAACCTAACGACGGCCCTTCTAATGTGTGCTGTTGTCATGAAAGTCTCTGGCAATAACCCTCGCTTCGTCAATTTAGCCTGCATTAATATTGTTATTGCTGCCAACGCAGGTGGCGCTTTTAGTCCTTTTGGTGACATTACTACGCTGATGGTTTGGCAAGCGGGCCACGTCAACTTTATTGAGTTTTTACCTCTATTTATCCCTTCTTTACTCAATTACATTATTCCTGCAATGATCATGTCGATGTTTGTTCCAAATACTAAGCCAGATATCATGCATGAGCACGTTGAAATGAAACGTGGAGCAAGACGCATTGTGGTTCTATTTATTATTACAATTGCCACTGCAGTAGCCTTCCACGCTGTTTTACACTTCCCACCCGTTGTCGGCATGATGATGGGCTTGGCTTACTTACAATTTTTTGGCTACTTTCTGCGCAAAACTCTCAAGCACTCACTGGCAAAGAAAGCCGCAGTTGCGATCGCAAATGGTGACGATAGTGCACTGAAACGTTTGGGCTCCGTTGTTCCATTTGACGTCTTTCGCCGTGTTTCTCATGCCGAGTGGGATACTCTATTATTCTTCTACGGCGTAGTCATGTGCGTTGGCGGTCTCAGCTTGCTTGGGTACCTAGAACTAGTATCAAGTATCATGTACACCGAGTGGCACCCTGTTTGGGCTAACGTAATGGTAGGGATTCTTTCTGCTATTGTGGATAATATTCCGGTGATGTTTGCTGTGCTAACTATGGATCCAACCATGTCAATGGGGAACTGGCTTCTGGTAACTTTAACAGCGGGAGTTGGTGGCAGCTTATTATCCATTGGATCAGCAGCTGGGGTAGCTTTAATGGGAGCAGCTCACGGACAATATACCTTCTTTGGACACCTTCGATGGGCACCGGTGATCGCATTGGGCTACGCCATCAGTATTGCAGCTCATTTATGGTTGAACGGACACCTCTTCGTTCAAGTTTAAGCTTGTCTACAACTTATGATTTTAGAATCGAAAGTTATTGATTAATAGTTTAAAATAAAAATCGGCACAAATTAAAAGTGAGTAGTGTTAATCACACACCACTCACTTTCAGTTGAATAAACCTTTATTCTCTCTGATTCAGTAGACTACTAAACAACACACCCATCAAGCACGTTTACCGTTTTCATCAACGTCTTTTTCTCCAGAGTAATTAAAGCCCTCTTACGCTCCATACCACCAGCGTATCCGGTAAGTTTTCCATTTTTACCAATTACGCGATGACAAGGAACAACAATAGAAAGTGTATTTTTAGAATTTGCTAAGCCAACGGCTCGCACTGCACGAGGGTTGCCAATCGCATTAGCTAAATCTTGATAACTCCAGGTATCTCCATATGGAATTGTCATCAAAGCTCGCCATACTTGACGTTGAAATTCAGTACCCGAAGTCGATATTGGTAATTCAAATTGAGTACGTAAGCCTGAAAAATATTCGTTTAGCTGAATGACCGCTTTGTGAAGTATCGGGTGTAATCGATCACATTTACCCAAATCAAGGGGCTTTGTCGTACAGGTTTCAAACCAAATACCCAACAAGCTGAGCTCGTTAGCTTGTAAAGTAATGTTACCTAATGGGCTTTGTATCTTGGTAAAGTAAGTCTTCATGATTGATTCCACAGGTGAAATGTAGCGTAGCTTCCCCAGGGGGACACACTATCAGCATTGATTGAAGGCCTCATTTTAATGGCTTTTTTTATGATCAAGTCTTTGTCTAAAAAGCAATCAGGATGGGATTGACCACGCAATATTGCATAACTCACCGTCCAAGGTCCAATTCCTTTCAGCTCAAGCCATTGCTGAGGATTCGAGTCTGGGTTTTCAAGCATATATTGAGCAAAACGCACCAACGCGTCCTTGCGACTTTGTGGCATACGCAAAAAACTCACATCAGCTTGGGCAATCATTTCAGGCGTTGGAAAGTAACGTTTCTGTTCATCTTCACACAAGGTACTCACCAGCAAGTTCAGTTGCCCTATTGCCGCTTTGACTGATACCTGCTGGCCTAAAATCGCCCGAACCCCCGCCTCCCAAATATTCCAAACACCTGGAATACGCAACCCGGGCACTGAGACAAGCTGTTGGTCAACATGCACTAAGTGCTCTTCAACATGCTTTATATCAGTATCTAAATCAAACATTCTCCGCACCGCTGCTACTAAGTATTGCAGCTTAGTCATATCTTCAATATCAAACGACATTTCAAGCTGACCACAGCCTTGCTTAACCTCAAAGTAAGCACAACAATCATCAATCATTATATGTCGCTGGTAGCTATCTTGAGTAACACGTTCAATTCTATCAATGGCACGTACTTGATAAAATGCCAGCATATGTTGCCAGTTTAACTGTCCCTTATATGGTAAATCTAACTGATGAGTGGCCATACTTGAAAACTTCCTCCTTTTAACTTGTGATGGGGTCAAATTAAGCTTTTTTCTAAAAGAATCGTTAAAACGTCTTATACTATTAAAACCCGAGGCAAACCCAATTTCTGTTATAGACATCGAACTTGTATGTAAGAGATGCTTAGCAAATAACAATTGCTGATATTGTGCATACTGTTTTGGTGATATACCCAAATATTTATTGAAGAGTTTTCTTAAATAACGGTCAGATATACCTAAGCGCTCAGAAAGCTTCACTAAAGATCCTTGATAAAGCGCACCACACTCAATCATTTTCAACGCACGTTGAAAAGTAGTTTCAGTTCCTTTCCAAGCCCAAGTATTTGGTAAGCTGTCTGGACGACAGCGCAAACACGGACGATACCCAGCTTTTAATGCTTGATTTTTATCAATAAAGTATTCAATGTTTTTTTCTTGTGGTAGGTTTGCTGGACATATCGGTCTACAGAAAATGCCTGTTGTTTTCACGGCAATATAAAAGTAACCATCGAAGCGACTGTCTCTTGACATTCTTGCTTTTTGACATTGCTCAAATGTCAAAGATGTATGAGGATGGATAAACATTATATAATCAGCCTAGAACATATACAGTTAGTGAATTATTGTAAGATGAAAAATCAGCTTGATTGTGTCTTTTGATGAAATTTTTGCTCAAATCATTAATATTAAAGTCAAATATTCCAATTCAATTAGACACATCACTGAGGATTCTACGGTAAAAATTGCTGAAATATAGTCATTTTCGGAACTGAATAGGAAGAATTTTTTGCACTCAAGTTTCTGTAAACTAAATTTGTTGCAAGGAATCAATTTGGCAAGGTCAACAAAGGAAAAGTAATGGATTTACACACGTGTATTATTGTTTTAAAAAATAAAAAGATCATCACGAGTCAGTCAGTAGAACATTCAATTTGTGTACTCGAACATGATTGTGACAATCAAATCTCAGAAGTACAAATAAATACAACTGACGGTACAAATATCCATAGTTATTTTTACAACGATATCGAAGAATCTATTGAGAGTTTGATGAACCTTTAATCCATGTAAAAAGTGAAGAAAGCAAACAACATAATTACCCTCTTCACTTTTCATATTTAGACAACGAAAATAAATTTCAGAAGCAAACCGCTAGTCATTAAGCACTATATCTGCCATCTTTTGTAAGCTAAATGCAGTCAATGGGTTAATTTCTTTAACAATTTTTTCAACCTGAGCAATAGCAATAACAGAAGAGCTGGCTTTACGATAACTCAGGTAGATCGGGCGGTACCAGTTTTCTATACCAGAGACTTTATGCAGCTGCCCACTATTCAAAAAAGGATCAACCAAAGACGTGGGTAGATAAGCACTGCCCCCCTTTTCTAAAATAAAGTCCAGTGCGATACGTGCCGTCGATGTGCGCAAAAAAGGGGTAGGTGCTTTTGAATGACGCTCTGCATGCTCAGAAGCAAAACGAGTTCCCCAATCAACATAAACATACTTTTTCTGAAAAACCGTGTGTAAAGAATCAGGCTCGGTAGAAACTAAAACCAAAATGACGTCTGCAACTTTCTTACAGTGAAGCTCATCTGCTTTGATTTGGTCAAAAGCAAATGCCATGTCTAATGTTCGTTCAACAAGACCACGACTCAGCATCTCTCGGCCCATCACTTCAGCCATAAAACCATAACCACCGAAAGAGTCAGTAACAACACTGAGACAATTTTGTAGATAAGCGTCCCAAACATTTGGCGTTCCTCCCATTGTCAGCTGCAAGCCTTTACCACCCTCTAAAGACAACTCAAGTTTCGCCTGATGCAAAGTCGATACCATAACTTCAGCGTAACTCACTAAACGCTCACCTGCAGAGGTTAATTTTATGTTATTTCGATCACGAATAAACAATTGCGTATCAAAGTAACTTTCCAATTGCTTAATGCGAGCACTCACAGCAGCTTGAGTAATGTACAAGTTTTCCGCTGCTTTGCCGAAATGCCGAACCGTTGCCAGCTCTAGAAATGTTCGAAAAACCTTTACATCCATAAACCATCTCCAGGTTACTATGCAATCAGATTAACAACTAATTTAAATTTTGACGACAAAAATTTTTTGTTTTTCTTTTGCAAGTTTTAAGCCTAATTTCACTTTAGTTCTTCACACTCAATACGAAAAGTTACAGAGGCTGTACGATATGTCTGACACTGAATTCCGTCACGGCAAAAAACGTTTTTACGATAACGTCAAATTTCCACGCGGCTTTGCAAAGTCCGGCGATTTTACTCTTTCAGAAGAGGAGATCCTAACGATTTATGGGGATACGATGCTTGGCTTAGAGTCTGGCGAGTTAACTCCAGAGAACTCCGAAGAAAAGCACTTCGTGAAGGTACTCGTTAACCCGGGTAAAGCGAAAAGTAAATTGGAACGCACCTGGTTAAAATACGTGCAACTTGCACGCGGCCGTAAGCGATTCCACACATTAAATGGACGTAACAAACCCGATACGATTGAAGATTATTCAGAAGAGAGCTTAACTGAAGCAAGCTAAATAACTTAATCAATTCATTTATAAAGAAAAAGCTCAGATTATTATGAGCTTTTTCATTACCATATATCATACTTATATTGTTACTGCCCATTTTCGTAAATGTCTGAATATCCTTAATTTAAAGATAAAATTAAATGATATTTCCTAAATCAATATCGATCAGCTATCCTCTAGTTGTCTACTGTCTAAGCAGAAAGCCAATAAAATAAGTGACTCAAAAAGAGTGATTCAAATAAAAGGCAAAATTTTGACTTAAAACAATAGCAGTTGACACCCACTTATTTTATAATGCGAATTAATGTTTCAGGACATCACACATTTAATAACTAGGGGCACAAAATGAGACTTATCCCATTATCTCAAGCAGCACAAGTAGGCCAGTGGGCGGCAGCACATATCGCTAAGCGTATCAATGACTTTAAACCAACTGCAGAAAAACCTTTTGTTCTAGGTTTACCTACTGGCGGCACTCCTCTAGCAACATACAATGCATTAATCGAACTTTACAAAGCAGGTAAAGTCAATTTTGAACATGTCGTGACTTTTAACATGGATGAGTATATTGGCATCCCAGCAGATCACCCAGAGTCTTATCGTTCATTTATGTACCACAACTTCTTTAATCACGTAAACATCCAAGAAGCAAACATCAACTTGCTAAATGGCAATGCCAAAGATCATGTCGTTGAGTGCAAACGCTACGAAGATAAAATAAAGTCTTATGGTAAAATCAATCTATTCATGGGTGGAGTGGGTAACGATGGTCATATTGCTTTTAACGAGCCAGCTTCTTCTCTGTCTTCTCGTACCCGAATCAAAACTCTGACAGAAGATACGCGTATTGCAAACTCCCGCTTCTTTGACGGCGATATCAACCAAGTTCCAAAGTACGCACTGACTATCGGTGTAGGTACATTACTTGACTCGGAAGAAATCATGATTCTGGTTACTGGACATAGTAAAGCACTGGCACTCGAAGCTGCAGTAGAAGGTAGTGTAAACCACCTTTGGACTGTATCTGCTCTGCAATTACACCCTAAGGCAGTGATTGTTTGTGATGAACCATCACAGCAAGAACTGAAGATAAAAACCGTTAAATACTTCTCTGAATTAGAAGCAGAAAACATCAAGGGTTTTTAATTCTTACACGCCAAGTTAATGTGATATCTATATAAAACCCCGTGCCTATAGACACGGGGTTTTCTTTTGCTTAGCAACAGGATTTAATCCGTTATCTTTTTAACATCTAAATCCATATATTAATCACCAGTACAGCTAAAATCATCACTGCCACGATATTGACAATAGCACCGACTCTCATCATTTCGTTTTGCTTTATGAATCCCGTCCCGTAAACAATCGCATTAGGGGGGGTCGCTACAGGTAACATGAATGCACAAGAAGCTGCAATACCTATCAGAGCCGACATCACAATTGGAGATAAACCCAATGATTCCGAAATACCACCAAAAAGAGGGATTAGTAAAGCAGCACTAGCGGTATTACTAGCAAATTCAGTTAGAATAACGACAAAAGATATGATCATAATAATCATTCCAATCACACCAAAATTCATCACAAATTCACTAAGGGAATTAGCTAAAAATGCACTGGTTCCAGTTGTCTTCAAAACATTACTCAAACAAATACCACCACCAAATAATAACAGTACACCCCAATCTGCGGTTTTTTCGATATCTTTCCAACTTGCGACACGCGTAATAACAATCGCAACGATAGCGATCAACGCAATAATAGTATCAAGCTTAGCGATATCTCCCAAAAGGGCATTCAATGGTTTACTAAATATCCAGCTGGTAACAGTGAATAGAAATATACTAACGGTAATCAACTTACCTTGAGTCCACTCCACTTTTTGATCGTCGACCTCAAACGCATCATTTAGGTTAGGTTTAAATGTAATGTACAAAAGGACAATTGCTGCAGGTAACAACATTACTACAGTTGGACCACCAAAGCTGAACCACTCAGAGAATCCAAGACCGGCTGCAGACGCTGCAATAGCATTAGGTGCACATCCAACGACCGTCGCAATACCTCCGATACTCGCACTATAAGCAATACCTAGTAGAACAAAAGTATAGGTACTACGTTCTTTTTCAATATCAACTTTACTCAGCATTCCCAGCGCCATGGGCATCATAATTGCTGTAGTAGCAATATTACTGATCCACATAGAAAGTACAGCTGTTGTACCAAACATAAATAGTGTTGCTGTTGCCATTTTCCCTCTAGATAAAACTAAAATTTTATTGGCAATAATTTTATCAAGGCCTTGCCCTTGCATAGCTGCAGCAATTGCAAACCCTGCTAGAAACAAAAAGACAATCGGACTTGAAAAATTGTTCAACGCGGTTGGTGTGTCAAACACACCCGCTAATACGGCAATAATCGGTATTAGAATCGCGGTTACAGTAACGTGAACAGCTTCCGTTAACCAAAGTATCGCAATAAACACTAACATTGTGATGCCGAGTACGATAGGCTCCCCGAAAGGTAAAAAATTGTATAAGCACAATGCTAATATAATATCAGCAACAATAATGAGATTCTGCAGACTAAAAAAAGATAAACTGCTACTTTCCTCATTGCTTATGGAATCACTCACATTTATAGTCATTATTATATTCCTTATTAGGCTATTTTGCCCGCGACATACTCCCACACATTGACTAAATATATAAATTTTATTGCTATTTATTTAACACACATCATAATAACAGTGACACTTTTAATGTATATTGGATCAATGGTTAAATTTCACACTAAAAAATATTGACAAATTGTTACGAGTTGAGCTTATACTCCAATCACATTTTTATGGTCATTTAATAACTCAATAATCAACCAAGCAAAAAACCTTATTTATATCAAGGATAAAAAATCACTTCCCTATTTTTACTCACAAAACTAAAGAGCAAAAAATCAACATTTCATTTCCTTGAATTTATTTCATGATCTCCGTCAGAATCACATCACTAACAGTCAATGAATATATATGCACAATGAAGTAATTTAAACGACTTGTATTTGGAAACTACTACTCAAAATGTGAAAGAAAAGAAATAATCCATTGATTACATGAACTTAACTAAGTTAGCTTATTAAATCATTCACCAGCGGCCTCGATGGTCTGAGTGTTGTATATTAAGAAGGAAACAAGTATGAAACACCGCGTAATGTTTGGTCTATTATTGAGTGGCAGCACACTAGCTGTTCACGCAAATAACTCTTTAAATATTCCATATAGCACTCCAGAGCAAGTTCAGAGTGAATATGAGCTAGTTAACCAAGTTCCAGAAAAAATGGCGCAAGAGGGCTACAAAAAACAACAGTGCCAATTTAAAACTATTGAAGAAGAACAACGCCCAGAGACTAATTTAGAAATTAACTTACATAGTAAAGTCCAATGCTTATATTCTCGAACCGAGGGTGATAGTGCCAGTCGATTAGCTTTCTGGAGTCTAGAAATTCACCATAATTCAAATACGGGCCTTTATAACGCTGGTCGTGAATATACTGAATACTCTTCATACAATGTTGTTGAACCCATCACTTCTTTTGATGTGAATCAGTATCTTGGGTCTTGGTTCGAAATAGCCAGAATCGAAAATACTTTTGAACGAGGCTTAAGCAAAGGAACTGCATCTTACGTATTAAAAGAAGATGGGACAGTTGAAGTTACAAACAAGGGTTGGAATATCAAAACGGGTCAATGGCAAGAAGCAAAAGGCACCGCTTATTTAGCAGATGAGCCAAATGTCGGTTATCTACGCGTTGCTTTCTTTTGGCCTTTTTATGGTGACTACCGTATTTTTCACCTCGAATCAGATTACTCTGTTGCTCTAGTGAGTGGCTCAACAACTGATTACTTCTGGCTACTTTCAAGAACACCTACATTATCTCAAGAGCGCATTGATTATTACCTAGATCTTGCTGAACAGAACGGTATTAAGCGCAGTTCTATCGTTATACAAGAGCAAAATTAATACCATACTAAACCAGATATACCCAAGTAATATAAAAACACCCCTTACTTGGGGTGTTTGCATTGCAAATACTTAAAGTAAAGAATAGCCAGAGCTAGTTATTTGGGAATGAATTAGCTCTAGTATGCAAACCCAACTTTTTCCATAATTTGGAGTTCCAGTCCAACCCTGAGTTTGCCTCTGGTTTAAATTCTAGGTCTTTCCAGCGACTCGTATGGGCTTCCCACCAAGGGACGGTTTGTTGCTCTAAATAGTATTCTAAACTGGCTTGCGCATTGTGGAACTTATCAAGATTCTCTTCATCAGCTCTAAAATCAGCCATGGCTTCAAAAAAGTGCACGTATTGATTACGCAGAGCACCTTTTTGATCTAGAGGAGCTAGCTTTATCAACTCATTAAAGAAATACGTCACTTCTTCTTTCATTGGATGCGATTTTGAGCCAAGAAGCAAAAACATCTTCCTGTACTCCGCTTCATTATCTTTGAAGAATGCTTTCCAGGCTGTATTGTCAGTATTTAGTTTCGCATCACGGTAAAAACGGTTAAAGCGCACCATAGTAAAAGTAAGATCATCGCTCGCAATTTTCTCATTCATCACCTTAGTTACTTTGTGATTCATACCACCTCGAACTCCAACGTGTGCACCTGCTGCTACCGTACCTGAGCCACCCAGATTGATATCAGCTGCAACCGTCTTTGTGTTACGTGAGAACTGCTTGCGCCACCCTTTTTCTCCAGTATAGTCATTAGCTTGACTATATTCTGGTTTAAAGAAACGAGTCGTATGGGATAAGGACGCGCCCGCTCCGATATCTGGGATAATATCCAACTCACCAGGCAATTCAATCCCATGCTCAGCAATCGCCTCTTTAATTGTTAACCCTTTGACTAACCCCTGTACTGAACTAGCTATTGTTCCGGTTAAGATAACATCGATATAACGACCTTCACGGACTCGGCTAGGGTGCAAGCGTTGACGCTCAACCACCGTTAACTGACCTTTAAATGGACCAGCGGTAATGTCAAAGCTAGAGTTGGTATCTGCAACTTGCAAATACACTTCCTGTTTAAAAGTAGCAATCCTATCTAAACGAGACTTGGAATAATCGATAGTAGGATTCTGGGCCAGAACTCCCGTTTGGCCGATTAAGTTAACCAATGCTTGCTCTCTTTTGGGATCGATTGCTGAGGCTAATTGTTTATTCGGCATGATCGTACTTGCAAAGAGAGCATGAGACGCGGATGCAAACTGTAAGAACTGATGCCGACCAATTGCACCCCAACGATTTTCAATCGCGTGCTTTTGGGCCCTTAACGCTTTCAACTCTGTTTTGTCCGCATGTTTGTAAGATTTATAATAATCGTACTTTTGCACCACCTCATAATACACATTAAGATCGGCTTTTAGTAGGCTCAGCCCTCCAATCGCAGTTTTGGGTTTATCTTTGAACTCAAGGGAACTATCTATGATTTGTCGCGCATGCTGAGTAAAGTTAGCTGGTAGCTCATTAAGCTTCGCGCTATTTTTGAGCACCACATCCGCAAGGTAACTTGGCACAAATTCATAAATATCGGTTGTACTCTTCGATCGACTTGCACCTAAACCACCACCAAATTTCACATCAAGCTCACCAACTTTAAATGCAGTCCCAGCATTAATGGATGCACTTACTTCTCCCGTCGTCGTCTTATAGAAACCGGTGAGAGGTTTAGTTCTCTCTGGTGCAGGAGCATGAACATTCGCCTTCATCTTTAAGACACGATTCAAAAGCTCATTAAGACGGTGTTGACTGTTCGCAACCCATTGCTTTTGTTTTTGTAGACCTTTGGTTCTCCTAGTATATGGGCCATTTTGCGCAATATAATCTTTAGAATTATTCCACTCTTTAAAATAAGTCAGACTGCTTTTACCTATTGCATTAGCTTGTGCACTCATTCCAATTTCATTTGCCAATTTAGCTTGTAATCCACCCGCAACCCCAGCACTCAGTGAATGGCTTTTCTCCTCAAACACCAACCCTTCATCATCAACGTTAAATCTGTTTTCTGTGGCAACGCCCAAAGAGAGCTCAGCAAAAGGGCCGACTTTCGTTTCCGTGCCAGGCACCGCCAATAAACTTGCACCGACATTGATACCAGTATGATAGGCAGTTGCTTTTCCAGCTCCTGGTTTGCCCAGTTCCAGATATTCCGATAACTGCTTAGCTTGTAACTTTTCATGCTTCATTTGCATCCAATCACATTTAGTATGCTGAGCAAGAATATGGCATAACTCCTTCAGCTCCCCTTTAGGCAGTTGTTTGGCTAATTTTTTGAACACAATATGAGTCAGCTTTGTATCTTGATAGGATAAGTGTCCATTTTGCCCCTGATATTTATCTAAGGCGGACTGAAGCTCTACATGCAACAATTGGATTGCGTTGTGATAACGCTCAGGAGACCTCTGCATGGAAGCCAAAAGAGCAAGTTGGATGGCCTTCAGATCGCCAGCAATGATTCGACGTTCAGGAACACTTTGATTATCTCTATTCGCACTATTAAGCTGAATAATTCGTGATGCATTAACAGAACTCTGGACGCCGTCAGCATCGATGAAGCGAATGGGTTTATTAACTAAAGTGTCACGCAAAAAAGTACCGTGCAAAAATGAGTTTGCTTTTTGTAGAAGGCGTATCGGACTTTCGTCAGTAAGATAGGAGCCTTCCCGTTGAGTGACCATTTTGATATTTTTTCCCATTGCCTTGTATTCATTGTCCTGCAAGGCCAGAGCAGAAAGAGGCACATTTTCCGTTCCACTTGGGCGATTGGTTTCCTTTGTTATCATTGTTATATATCCCTTATGCTCAGTTGACAAAACACCGTTGAGCTAAACTAAAACGTTTCATGTCATATGATTAGTCAAGTACTGTGAAATAACATGCAATTTATATAATCACAGGATGAATACTGATGCACCTTAGAAATACAAACTAAACGTTATAAATGTTAAATCGCTCAATATTTCGTATTTTTTCTTTGGTTTTCATAAAATATAATGATGGGTTAGGCCGCTAACTTGGAAAATTCATGTACTGTGAGGCGTCTAACCAACTAGTCATCTGAAAAGTATTCAAAAGCCCTCTCATAAACTTTCCTTAATCAAGCAATTTTTTTATTCAATAGAATCCATCGAAATCTCCAAAAAAATCAGCAAACTTACACTCTCGTATGATGGCAGAGCTTAAGTCACAGAAATCACCTGACAAATTTGCTTCTTTATTCCATAGCACATACCAACTGTGTTCTATGGATAAACTTCTACTTCATAACCAGCAATAACTAGGGCCTATACCCTTAAAAACTTTTAAAGTATAAATAATTTTTTCGACTTCATATTTAAATTCCTTTGGTATTAACAATAAGATAAAATCGTTTTTCGATTACCATTGAGTGGAATAAAAATTGCATTGAATCAGATAATTGAAGTCCAAAATCCGACCTCTTTATTTTTAACATTTAATGAAATTAATCATTCATTAAACTTCAGCATTTAATAATCGCATTTAAATAACAAAAATATCTTTCCAATAGCCAAATAACATGTTAATTAATTAAAAAATCACGCTAAACAGGTACCCAAATCATTATAAATTTTTAGTAAGGCTTTACCAAAAATTAACAAAAAAAATTCAGAAAAACAACTAAATAATAAAAATGCAATAATCACAGAAGGTAAAGTAGGTAAAGAACTTGCTGACGACATGTTAAAACACGCCAGTGGCGGCGGCAGGGTTAGAAAATTATACAAGCAACCTGATGTTATATTTTTTGATGAATCCATTTGTCATCTTGATGCTATTCCTGAAAAAACATTAATAGTTCAATAAAAAAGGGGATTACAAGAATTATCGTAGCTCATCGAGATGAAAAAATTAAATTGGCAGATAGAGTAATCGATATTGATAAAATTAGTTTCATTTAACATGATTAATTACCCCTTCGGAATTCATAAAATAAATATGATAGTCAAAAGATATTTGTTTCATACTATTAAGCAGTAGCAGGCGTTCCTCTGTGACTTTACTAACAGCGTATATTCAATCTGTGCTCCATCATGTTATAGCTGGCTATTTAAATTAGGCCTCAGTGAAAAAATCTATATGATTTTTTTATTAATTATCAATTATTATATCCAAACCTCGAATTTTTCCCTATCTAAACTGGTATTGAGCTTGTATGACCTCTTACTGCGACCGGAAATAATCGACTGTAAATTATTACTCTCCACTATAAATCTGCTGAGCGATTCAGTTAGTCAACTAAAAATAATCAACCAATCTAAAAAATACCTAAATTATTTTTTATTTTATAATGAGAAGTGATCAATGATATTTTTAATATCAACATGTCAAAATAAAAAACCTTATATTAATATATTTAACACAATCATCAGTTATTAATACTTTGTTAATACATAAGGTAGTCTAATGAATAAAAGAAGTATTTTATGTGCTGCTATATTATCAAGCACACTAATAAATCCATCATTTGCTAATGTAGATGATGCACAAGGAGTGGCCGTTGAAATATTGAGCCAAGTCCAAGATAATAGCCAAGTAATTTATGTTAATGCCATGGATTGGGTTCAGGCTGATGATGACGCTAACATACCTTCTCTACGTGAAGTTAAAAAAGATGTTATACAAAATAATAAACGTTATCTCTTGGATTTCAGCTCTATTGAAGATAGTGCTCAGCTTGCTGATGCTAAAAGTTTTTTAAGAAGTGAAATAGGTATCTCTTTTAACAGTGATCTTTTAATTATTAGTGAGCACAAAGGAGAGTTACTTTTCATTCCATTAGAGGATGAAGATGACATTAATATCAGTGAATTAGAGCCATCAGCAACACAAGACTCTGAAAGAGCCAGCAATGATGAAACGCTACCACATGTGTCTTTCTATCTTAGAGCTCATAGGCAAATTACCCAGGAAGAATGTACATTTAGAAATTCAAACCTTTGGAATCATGGGACCCGCAATTTCTGTAATAACCCTCATATTTCTCTCACTTATCGTGTAGTGCTTGAGCGTTCACTTCAATTCGGTGTGACTGGTTCTGCAACACCAGACGCAAAAATTGTGCGTATTAGCCTAGATGAAGAAACATCAGGTGCAGCCATCCACCTTAATGATTCACTCAGTTATAAATCTTATGAACGAGACCATATTCTAGACGGTTATTTTAAAAACTGGTCAACCAGTGCAATAGCCCAAGATTACAAATTTGTAATTAGTGCTGATAATGATAAGACCAGAGTGCTTAAAAGCTTTCCGGAAAATATAAACACTAACTATGAAAATAAAGAAACAGAGTCTTTTACACTAGGTGTTAGTGGTAGTGCTGAAGCAGACAAAGCAGGGCCGAAAGGAAAGCTTGAAGCCAATGGAAGTTACACTCAGACAAATTGGTTGAGTTTTAATACACAAGATTATGCTGTTACTCGTAACTCACAAGGTTTCCAAAATGTTAGCTTTACTTGGCAACGTGAGCAATATGCAACAGCTGAGTCATTATTAAATAGGAGCACTGATGCTGATTGGGTTGATGTATTTCCAGCCGATCTTTCAAGAGTCAGGCCACTGAGTTACACCAGCTTTGTACCTAACATGGATGTCATTTTTGAGGCTGATGCTGATGAAACAGGGTCTACATCATACACAATAGACTCTTCTGTTAATATTAGACCTATTTATCACGGTGCTTACACTCATTATATTGTTTTTGGGTATTGGACAAGTTATCACGGCTGGGATTACCCTGATGGGAATCACCGTGCAAGTAAAAAGGTTGAGTTTACTGTAGATTGGGAACATCCAGTATTTACTGGTGGTCGACCTGTAAACTTACAGCTTGGTTCATTTAATAGCCTTTGTGTCCAAGCAAGTGAAGATAATAGTATCTCAACAAAAGAGTGTGACAAAACTAAAACATCTCAGTCATTTATATATGATAGTGATGGTCGATACGTTAGTGCTATGAATACTCGCTTATGTTTAGATGGAACTGATTTATCTGCTTTACAAGCATGTAATCAAAACCTAAGTCAAAGATGGGAATGGGTAGACGAGACTGATAAATTGCAGAATCAATTCTATACTAATTTATACTTAGGTCATAACAAACATACTGGTGAACTAACACTTAACGGTGATGAAAATAACGAGGTAAGTTTACGCACACTGACTATCTATACAGATGTTTTTCATAACAACCCTAACGCTCCAGAAGAATTCTATGAAATTTCTGCCACTCAAAATGGTAATACCATTAACTTGACTATGCCAGAAGCACTGTATGATTCAAAGAATCGTATTATCATCAGAAACCAAGATCATCAATATATAGCCGAAACCTACAATGGCCATTCTTATTATGACAATGGTACTTCTCGCAAGAATGGATATGTGACACTTGCAGTTGATAGAAATAACTTTTCTAGTAATTTGTTGGAGGTTCAGCTTGTTACTGGTGGTCCTGGCACACAATCATACGATGTCATAGCAAGTCGTAATCTTTCATTTTAGAGCTTTTGTTCTTTAAGCAAATAATAAGCGGCGTAGTAAGCCGCTTTTTTATTTAGTAAGACTGATGGAATGAGTGTAAATGTGTCTATGAGCAAGATAGAAAAGCTTGCATTTAAAAATCCACGAGTCTATTAATACTGAATGGTTAATTCCAACCTTGATGCCATTTATCACTGTTCTTCAGCTCTGTCCAGTCAATGGCATACTCCTTTCTGGTCAACACTGCTTCAAGTAAGCATGACATCACTGCTCCATCTTCATCAAACTCTACAGCGGAAACTAAAAAGTGTCTCTCTTTATTAGTGGGGGTAATTGCCGTCCACTTGCTATGGTGTAATTTAGCTGGGTTAATTCGATTCATAGTCACTTAGCGGTTTAAAATATAATTAAATATTTTACGTTCTATAAATGACTTAAGTTCAATCAATAACTACAAATCAATTTTCTCCACAGTGAGTTCATCATTTTGTATTTCTATCGAAAGAAAGCCTTTGAGTGACGTTTTTTCAAGCTTATCCATCGAGTGATCAAAGCCATAGCAGCTTGAAGGTGACATATATTGAGTAACATGCCCCCTATTTATCTGGATAAAGTAGTGTCCATGGCCGCACAAGATATATCGAATATGTTCATTATTTAATACTTCATCTACCAATTGTGAGCGGTTTTCTATCCCAAGAGTCTGAAAAGTATCATTACCCACCGCAAATATGGGATGATGTACCAATATAATACTTGTCTTCGAGATCTGGCTAAGCGCTTTTATGTCCCTTTGCGATACCCGCCCTGCTCCTAATGGCATGGTTTCATATGGCTTTTTACTAGAGTCCATCAAGATAAAGTCAACGTTTTCTGCAGTTTCAACCTTGTTGTCTGTGCTAATATGAGAAAACGAACGTTTCATCTGCTCTAAGTCATCATGATTGCCCGCAATCGCATAAATTGGTTTACTGGATACCCCGTTAAACTCCTGCTCAAAAGCAACATAATGTTCATGTTTAGGGCTATTACAAATATCACCGGCAATAAAAATAGCATCAAAGTCATCTCTGACTTGTATCTCTTTGATGGTTTTTTTCAAGGAGGTCAGTGAATATTGATTGTTAATATCATAATGGCAATCACTGATTAGATAGGCTTTAAATGTCATGATTTATGGTCCTTTATTTTAACAAACCAAGGAAGCAGATGATTATATACCGAAATGACCTCAAGATAAGGCTGAGTAAGAACACTCACCTTTGAAACATATAAAAACTCACCCAATTTAACCAAAAATACTGGCCATTAATGTTTAATAAAACGCTGGAGGGCGACAGTTTAAGTGACTTGAAAAAGGCAGCAAGGTGGAAACTATTGAGTATAATTCAGTGACTTTTTCATGGCTTAATCAAACTCTTTTTGTCAGACAACTTGGGATAAGCATTGTAAATAACATAACTTTCCTATTATCCTCAAGGCACCAAATCGGCGACGTTGTCGCTCAGTGCCCTACAGCCGAAAACAAAGAGACTCAATTTACTAAGTCGCTTTCATGACTCGTTTACCCTATAGGCCATGAGTTCGAATAATCCCATCAAACAACTCTTTCATGTCAGGTTACGCCACCATGCTGAAGGCATTTGTGAAGGTTGACCCGTTTGAATGTATTCTTTGCGGGCACCGCTTAACGTTGCTTCGTTTAGAGCGGGGGTTAGCTCAGTCAGGCACTCATTCTAAGATGAATTAAGCCGCTACTGTTCAGGTAGGGAATCTCAATAGTTCCTGGACAATAACGGCTTGTAACTCAACAACCTTAGCATTTTATTCTATTATCAATAGTAATAAAAATGATCAAGGAACGATATGTACCTATCTTTCAGTGAGCTAAGGAAAGCTTTTGGCGGTTATTTCGTGAATCGCCATGTCGTCGCTTCTATCCCCAAAACCATCTGGGCACTGGGTTTTTGTAGCTTTTTTACCGATATATCTTCTGAAATGTTAGTGGTCACCTTACCTATCTACCTTTCTGCCTCGGTTGGCGTGTCGATTTTATTGATTGGCGTGTATGATGGTCTTTATGGTTCACTCTCTGTCATATTCCGCATTCTTTCTGGCTACGTGTGCGATAAAACAGGATGGTATAAACGTATTGCTGGCACGGGCTATGGCTTATCATTCATCAGCAAATGTGGGTTAGCTTTTTTTAATTCACACATCTACCCTATCATCGGCTTCATGGCTATAGATCGGCTTGGCAAAGGTATTCGAACCTCACCCAGAGATGCTTTGATAGCAAAGGTGAAAGGGCAAGAAAAAGACGTCGCGTTCCATTTCTCGATTCACAGACTCCTAGACAATGCTGGCGCGATGCTTGGACCGATTTTTGCGTTTGTCATCCTGTTGTGGTTGCCTGAAAACTACGCCACAGTATTTTTTATCAGTATGATGGTGTCTGTTATCGGTCTCGCTATTTTTATTATTTATGTTCCCAGAGATCAGTCTAAAGAAGAAAAAACACAGGTCTTTACTAAAAAAGGGGTATTTCAACGCCCTTTACTTATTTTGCTCTCGTTAGTTTTAATCTTGAATACCTTTTCTGTCAGTGAATCCCTTCTTTTTCTTGCCGTGATGCAAGAATCAGAATTAGGTTCGTATTTTTTTCCACTGCTGTTTGCTGTCTCTGCCTTAACATTTTGTTGTACTGTTGTTCCAATCGCCAGACTCTCAAGACGTTGGGGGCTATTTCCTGTTTATCTATTAGGTTTTGCAATACTCGCTATCGTTTATGCCTTATTGATGTTTTCCATTCTACCGTCCTATGCTTTAATCCTCATCGCTGCACTCATTGGTATCCACTTTGCCGCAACAGATGGCATTTTATGTGCGTTAGTCACTCTCCTTGTCTCGAAACAATACCTCACGTCTGCACTTGCGATAAGTACCAGTATCGTTGTTATCGGTAAATTACTTTCCTCTATTGGGTTTGGTGCTTTATGGCATTTTATGGGTTTACAGCAATCGTTGATTTGCGCATCAATTGGCCTTGTCTGCGCCATCACATTATTTTTCGCCATTGGAAAGTATTACTTTTCAGATAAAGGGATTTAATATGAGCAAAAATAAAATCTTACTTTTAGTCGTGATCATTGCCGTTTTATCATCTGCCCTATTCTTCTATTATCATGTGCAGAAACGACAAGCCGTCATTCTGCAATTAAGTAATAGTCCTTTAGAGCCTTTACACCAAAATCTAAATAACCCACCGAACCTGCTCTCCATAGACCAACGTCCGGGTCAAAATCATGGACAACTGATGCTCAGCTTTCCAAAGACACCTTCTATATCAGAAAACTTTAAACCTCTCTCTAATTTGAATTGTGAACGTGTCGCATTTAATGGTGCTCTTGGCGGCTGTTTACAAATCGTCAAAGAACCAACACACAGTTATCTCGTACTGAAAATTTTTAATCAATTTGGAGATATTCTTAACACATTCGGGGCCGTTGGCATTCCAGATAGAATGAGGATCAACAATCAGGGCTCGTTTATTGCTTATACCACTTTTGTGAAAGGCCACTCCTACACATCATCCGGAAACTTTTCCACCAGTACAAAAATTGTCGACTTAAAAAGCTTTTATCATCATGATCTAGAGGGCTTCGATGTCTACAAAAATAATGAACTGATAAAAGATCGTACCTTTAATTTCTGGGGAGTGAGCTTTTTTCCCAATGGGGAAGATTTTTTGGTCAGCTTAGGTAGTAACACTGAGCGCTACATATTGAAAGGTAATGTGGCATCTAAAAATCTAGATATCATTTTCGAAGGGGCCGAGTGCCCATCTGTATCTCCTGATGGCAAACAAATTGCCTTTAAACAGCAAAGTACCTCTCAAACTGGACTTCTTGGGATGCCACATTGGAATATTGCTGTTTGGGATCTCTCATCCCATCAAGTTCGCACCCTTAAGGAAAAGCGCAGTGTCGATGATCAAATCTTTTGGTTAGATAACAAAACTATCGCTTACGAACTCAAAAGCTGGGACAAAGATAAACAGTTATCTCGCTGGGATATTATTCAGTACCCTTTAATAGGAAAGCAATCACACTCCACCTTGCTTGAATGGTCTCGTTCTCCGGCACTGTATACTCAAAACTGAACTGTTCCAGCCAGACTGGACGCTTAACTAAGCTGCATTTGGATAATTAACAAAGAGAACAACTAGCTTGTGATGGAACTGGCTCATCCCCAAAATATCCTGAAAGCACAATAAGAGCACACCATTGACCCCATGAATGCCCGCCCCAGATCTGGCATTATTTATGCTTCTTACTCTTCTTAATGAATAAATAATCCATTTACAGCCTCATTACCCAAAATGGTTGGGC
>NZ_BJXJ01000010.1 GCF_007990935.1 Vibrio sagamiensis NBRC 104589 | reverse complement strand
AATCAATGGAAAGGATGTTCTTCTTAAAGTGAGCAAAGAGCAAAAAACTGATGTGATGAATGCATTGAACGCTTCGGCTAACAGCATGGGTATCACACTGAAAGATAATCAGGTAAGAGTGACTGTAGAAATCTAACGCTGTAGCTTGTATCAATCTTTAAATGTAAATGAAACGGCTCCGGCCGTTTCATTTGTTTGATTCTTACCTTATCTGTACTGATTCAGACCTGATCGTAAGCGCTCAAATTTCCGCATAATTCCATCCTGCTCTCCATGGTAGATAATGATCACAGTTATTACAAAAGGATAGATTTATGAGTCGCTAATCACAATTTTTTGCAACAAGCCCGAAAATATTACTCAGCAGACTTATTTGCCATAAAATTCATGGGTGTCTGACCCGTTTTTTGACGAAAGAAAGCGATGAAAGCACTATCGCTTGAAAATTCTAATCTATCAGCAACATCAGTAATTCTCATACCATTCGATAACAACTCAATCGCCCCTAGTAAGCGCCATTGCTGTCGCCAACTTTGGTAAGGCATTCCAGTTTCCCGATTAAAAATTCGAGTAATGGTTTTTTCACTTGCTCCTATTTTATTGCTCAATTTAGCCAAGGAAGGGACAAGGAATTCAGATGTATCAATTTTAGATAGCCATTTACTTAAACGTGGATCTTTTGGTAATGGCAGTTTTAAGTACACTTCTTCAGAATCATTCAGTTCTTCAATGAATAGGTTGACGGTATTGATTTGCTCTTCGTCTGGTTTGTTAAATGGCCAGAATGACATCCTTTCTATCAGGACCTGCATTAATGGAGTGACATCAAAAATCTTAATCTGACGGGGTAACCGAGATTCAAGTGATGCATGGAAGTACATGGAACGAAAGTGAGTCATATTAGTCGATTGAGCATTATGTTCAATACCGCTAGGGACCCAAGCTGCTCTCATCGGTGGTAATACATATTTCACATTATCCAGTGTGATTGTCATGCAACCAGATTTTGAGGAGATCAATTGATCTTTGTTGTGAGTATGCATACCAGACTCATGCTTAGAGCGTTCCGATGCCGTACCGATAACTAATCCATCGTAATCATCTTCATCAAAGCTTTGATCTTGCTCAATAAATGCCATGGTTCTTTCTCTGTGTCCGAATTGTAGTATTTAAAGTCTTTTTCCTATTATAAGCCTAATCAATAACACCTGTATACTATTTACATTCGTTGGGTTACACATATTTATATAGTTAAATAAATCTATTATTTTTTTTGTTTTTTTTTGTATTTTTGTGAGCTGATGATTAACAATTAAACTAGAGGTATATCTGAGAAAGTAAAAATGAATAAGATTATAGAAAAAGTATCCATCCCTTTGGCTGTTGTCCTTTTGATGTTTCCACAGATCATCGAGACGATGTATAGCCCTGCTCTAACTTCAGTAAAAAATACATTCGGAGTCAGTTCGAATGAAGCATCTCAAGCAATGTCCATTTTCTTTATCGCTTTTGCTTTTGGTGTTGTCTTTTGGGGCAGAATGTGTGATGTGATAGGAAGAAGAATTTCAACATTGGCTGGCTTAGTCGTTTTTATTGCAGCTGCAATATTTACAATGTTTGCCCCAAACTTTGACCTTTTACTAACGGGCTTTGGTTGTTGTGCTTTTGGTGCTGCAGTTGGTTCTGTTTGTACACAAACGATCATCCGTGACGGTTACCATGGTAAAGAATTAAGTCATGTATTTTCAATTGTCGGTACATCAATTGGTATTAGCCCTGTTGTTGGTATGTTAATTGGTAGTTGGTTAACTTCTTTTGGTGGTTATAAATTAGTATTCGTAGCAATGGTGGCCTTTGTTGCAACTTTACTTATTTGGTCAATAGCTAAACTTCCGGAAACTAAGGCAGAGAACAGTAAGCGTGACAGTTTAATTTCTGTGGCTTTAAAAATGTTAACAGATAGCCATATTTGGTATGTGACTTTGATGGTTGGCTTATTCAATATTGCTTTATTCTCATACTACAGTATCGCACCTTTTATGTTTGAGAAATTGGGAGCAAGTGTCAGCTTTTTTGGTAATACAGGTTTTGTGTTAGCGGCAGGTTCGGTACTGGGCTCGATTATTAATATGCGACTAATCCGCGCTCATTTAAGCCATGACAAAATTGTTACCTGCGCATCAGTACTACTTTTAATCGGTGGTCTTTGTGTATGGATGATGCAAGACTCAGTTTGGTTTTTCGTGCCAGTGGTTCTAGTTTCACTATCATTTGGGCTTGCATTACCTAACCTGTTAAGTGGAGCACTAGTTGAATATCGTGATCATTTAGGCAGTGCAGGTGCTTTATTAGGCCTCTTCTATTACCTGATTATTGGCTTTGGCCTTCATAAGGCTGCTGAAATAGGTAATCTGGCAATGACTTTGATTGGTAGTGCTGTTGTATGTATTGTTCTTGTTATTTTACATACTCTCAGACACAGAAATGAAAGTTAATAAAGTCTAAATATAATAAGGACTGTCTCTACAGGAATTTTCTCTTGTATAGGCAGTCTTTTTGGATTGTTCCAATTATATATGAAGGTCACCTACTATTATCGTTTATTCTATAGTTTTGGCGAAAATATTTAGACTTAGGAGAATAAGTCAATGAATAGTATTTCTATTTCTTTAGTAGTGATGCTCTCTTACATATTATCTCTATCAGCTTTTTTCTTCAAAAATTCCTCGGAAAAACATTTAAAAAAAGATAGTTTAGTTAATCATTATAATGCAGCATTCGAAATGCTCGGAGATTTTCAGCTTTGGTATTCCATACTAATGATATCATGCTTCAGTCTTGCTTTACTTTCTTGTCTTAATACAGTGTCAATGATTAATAATGATGATAACGTCAATTTATCAAATTTAAGCTATACATATCTGATTTTATTTGTGAGCGCAGTATTAAGCTTAATGGCAAATTCTTTTCTAAATCGTCAATTTTGTGATAGCAATAGAATTGTTGTTTTTGCAAGTAAAATGTTACTAAGTATTGGTATTTTTTTCTACTTAATGAAAGATCTTCACTGGGTTTTTATACCTGTTTTTTTAGTCTCATTTACATTATGCTTAGCTTTACACAGTTCAATGAGTCAGATTAGATATTATTATCGTGCTAACTCAGGGTGTGGGATTATATTAATAGTATTATATGGATTAATTATATTCTTTGGGTTAGATACTGCGATTAATTCAGGTAATATAGATAGGGCATTACTATTCTTTGCAAGTTGTACATTTTGTCTATCTGGTGTTAAATATTTTATTTCTCAGTGTGAATTCGAGTTTAAAGATATTGACTTTTAGTAGGCATTTAAATCTCATAGTCAATATTAAAAAGAGATAAAATTCCGTATTATAAATAATAATTACTTCTAAGTCGGGATTTTATCTTTTGTTTAATATAAATAAATATTCCTATCAAAAGCAATGTATTGAATCATGCTTTACAGCCTCAAAACTCGGCAATGACATGGTATTTTCTTTATTGTCATTTGATGTATACCTCACTACCTCCTACTGCCTATTTTAACTGATGTTGAACATGGAACTAATGTATAAGTTAATGGTTTAATCCAACTTACATTATATATCATAACTATTTTTTTAATGTAATATTCGTGATTTCTGTCAAGGTTTTAAGTGTTTATTGACCCAATAAACAATATCAATGTAAATAATGTAAATTAAATGCCAATAAGAATGATTATCATCTACATTGTGCCGACAATAATTATTAATGACTTTTTATGTGGTTAAAGAGCAAAGCGGTACAAATTTGGGCTCGTCGTCTGCATATATACATATCGATGGCGCTTTTAGTAGTCACACTATTTTTTGCATTAACTGGAGTAACTTTAAATCATCCAGATTGGTTTGAGCTCCGAGAACCTGTTCGTCAACAGCACACTTTTACTATTTCAACTGATCTTCTGTTAGGTGCCGATCACCAAGTTAAGATCGATAAGTCTAGATTGTTGGTTTTAATGAACTCGCAGTTTGAACTACGTGGTACACCATCAGAAATGGACATTTATACCGAAGTGGAAAACGGCCAGTTGCTCATGGGTGAGATATCCCTGGATTTTAAAGGGCCTGGTTATAACGCAACGGCTTTTGTTGATCTGTTGTCAGGCAAAACAGAAGTTGAGACTACCGATTATGGTTGGGTTGCATTACTAAATGACTTACACAAAGGCCGCAATAGTGGTGGTGTTTGGAAATGGTTTATCGATATCTCAGCCATGCTGATGGTGTTGTTTGTTTTGTCTGGTGTGTGTTTGCTTCTACCTAAAAGAAAAACTTTGATCACTTCGATACAGTGGACGGGGTTGGGTACCTTACTCACGTTGATTATTTATCTTTTTGCCGTGCCTTAGTGGCGTGTGTAGAGAATGTATTATGTTACTTCGATTTCGTCCTTTTTACCGACGTATTCTAAAAATTAACTTTCGACATGAATTGCGGTTTGCTTTTAAAGGTTATTGGCAAGGCATATTGTTATTGGCGTCATTGACCTCTGCGAGTGCTTTTGCTTTACCATTGCCTGAGCAGGCCAGAGTCGATGTCGAGCTCCAATTGCCAACCATCAATACCACGACCTATGCTCGCCCTTATGTCGCAGTATGGATAGAAGATGCCGATCGCAAACCAGTTAAAACCATTCAATTATGGGTGGGTAAAGATGAGTGGCTGAAAGACTTACGAAGCTGGTGGCGCAAAGTGGGGCGCTATGATCGTGAATTGGTGGATGCTGTCACCTCGGCTACGCGCCCTGCTGGCCAGTACCGATTCATTTGGGATGGTAAAGATGACGCTGGGCAACCGTTAGAACAAGGTGAATATACTTTTCACGTTGAAGTGGTTCGGGAGCATGGTGGACGAAATTACCTGCGTCAAAAGATGCAGCTTGCCGATAACGAAGTCTCTTATCAAATCAAACCGACCGAAGAAACCGGTCAGATTACCTTAAATTATCAAGTTAAATAGAGAAACAAACATCATGACAAAACGCATGAAAGCAATCGCGTTGGTAACTCTTATCGCTTTGAACTCTTTTGTAGCAATAGGCGTGCATGCCCACCCTCGCTGGGTATTACCTTCCCATTTTACCGTGTCTAAGGAAGGTGGTGATTGGCTGACATTTGATGTCACCGCTTCACACGGAACATTTGTGTTTGATAAGCCTGCTAGCAGTGAGTCAGCGTTGATTATTATGCCTGATGGCCGTTCCGAACGACCTGATTTTGTCTTACGTGGTAAGCGCCGATCTGTTTTTGATTTTTTCTTTGTAGAAGAGGGGACACATAAAGTTACGATTAATAATGCGCCTGATTATTACACACAATACAAAGCTGGACGTCGCGATACCATAAAGTGGATAAAAGCGAACAAAAGTAATCGAGAAACTGTGCTGCCAAAACAGGCGAGAGACTTGATGACTCAACTGACGTCAACTCGTGCAGAGAGCTATATTACCGTGGGAAAACCGACCGAAAAAGTCTTAGATATTGAAGGTCGCTTATTGGAAATGAAACCTTTAACTCATCCTTCCGATATTGTTGAAGGAGAAGCGGTTACGTTTCAATTCTTTTTTGATGGTAAGCCACAACCTGGAGTGACAGCAGAAATTACTCGTGAGGGAACATTGTATCGCAATCATCAAGAACAAATTGATGTGGTCAGCGATCAAGATGGCAAGATCACATTCACACCAAGTGTTGCAGGTCGTTACTTAATGAAGGCGAATTACAAGGGAGAACTAAAGAATGATCCACTGGCTGATCGCATTAGTATGAACGTACATCTTACGTTTGAAGCCCAACTTAACTAGCTTGTTTTCTAACCACTGTATTTTCCAACCCATTTATGATTGAACTCGTTTTCATGATCTTGCAGGTATCAATATGAAATATGGTATTACTTTTGGCATTTCTGCTCTGCTACTGAGCACTTTTTCTTCACAAACATTGGCTCATTTTCCTTTAATGAGCTGCCATATCGCTCAGCAAAAAGTACTTTGTGAAGCTGGGTATTCTGATGGCTCAACTGCTGTAGATTACGACGTTATCATGTATGACTATGATGATAACTTGATTGCCAAAGTGGCCACTGATAAGCGGTCTATTGCCGAATTTGTATTGCCAAAAAATGACTTTTACTTGGTCTTTGATGCAGGGCATGAAAGTCCAGTAGAAGTTGATGTGGTTGAAATCGAGATCAAACCATGATGGTCGTGCAAAAGGTTTACCCAGATAGTGGTAGCCGTGAAGGTAAGTGGGTGGCACTCATGATTATCATGATCGTGGCTTTTTCGGCGGCGATATTGCCATATCATCAGCTAGCACCGAAATCTGAAGAGCTGCTATCGCATCAGGTGCTCTTGACTGAGCTCGATCAAAATACCCTTACGATCATCGCCCAGCTCAAATTAGCCCATGAAGAGATCAGAGACCTATTTAGTGAGAGCGCCCAGTGGCCAGAGATAAATGAGTTGCAGGAAATGTGGTTAGCCCCTTTTGTTGAGGATCAAAGTTGGCAATTTCAAGGCGCTCTCTATTGGCAAATAGCCGCACCCGGGCTTTATTTGGGTGTGGCAAGCAATGAACAAGGCGTTGCCACTATTTTATTAGATAGTCGTCATGAGGTGGCTGACATTTGGTTTTCATCAGAAGCGTCTTCTTCGCAATCATTGTCAACGCTGCTGTCAACAACGGAAGCGGTATCTTTGCCTGATGTAACGAGTGCATTAACTCAAGCAGCAATAGGGTTTCCAAAAGGGTTGCGTCAAGTGGTTCTTGTTGCGCCTGCTTCATCCAATCATCTTACTCACTAATGACCAATGGGTAATTTTATCATGTTTAAACAACTACTTTTCTTACCATTGTTCGCCATTGGCGCTTTTTTTATGGCTTGTTATCCCAGTTTTGCAGAGGATAAATTGAAAATTGGCATCACCTTACAGCCTTACTACAGTTACGTTAAGGCGGTAGTAGGAGACAAAGCGGAGGTGATCCCCTTGGTTGATGCGGGTTTCAACCCTCACAACTATCAACCACAACCTAATGATTTAAAAAGACTCAGTCAAATGGATGCTATTGTTGTCAATGGGATCGGTCACGATGATTTTGCTTTGAAAGTGATTCAAGCTGCGCAGCGTGATGATTTAGTTGTGATTGAAGCAAATAGAGAGGTTCCTCTACTACCTGCAATGGGGCAGTCGGTTGGCAAAGGTGCGGTCAACCCACATACCTTTGTTGGTTTATCTACCACGGTACAAAAAGCGTACACTATTGCTTCAGAACTAGGGCAGCTTGATCCAGAAAATGCGGATTACTTCCGAAAAAATGCTCGAAGCTATGCTAAGAAGTTTCGCTTAATGAAACGCGAAGCCATGCTTGCTCTCGGTCAACTAGAAATGCGGGGCATCAAAGTAGCCACAACACACAATGCCTATGGTTATCTGTTACAAGAATTTGGTGTTGATGTAGATGCTGTAATAGAGCCAGCGCACGGTGTTGAACCAAGTGCTAGCCAATTACAGGAAACCATCGAAAAGATTCGCGCTTCAGATATTGATGTCTTGTTCTACGAATTAAATATGCCTAATCGCTTTGTGACGACGATTGAGAAAGCCACAGACGTGCAACTATATCGATTTTCACACATGACTCACGGTGAGTATCAAACTGAAAAAGTGGAATTAGAGATGAAAGACAATGTTGACACACTCCTTCAGGCAATCAAATTTGTTGCTAATAAGCCAGTGGGGAAAGATCAATGGCAATAGGCCCATCGGTAGTGCTTAAAAATCTCAGCTTAAATTATGATGAGCACCTTATTTTACAGGATATCTCGGCCAATTTTGAGGCAGGTAAATGTCATGTCATCATGGGGCCGAACGGCGGAGGCAAGACGTCTTTATTGCGTTCGATACTGGGTCTTACCTCATTCACAGGAGAGATTTGTCTGCAATGGCCACAAGCAAGTTTAACGAAGAAGGCTGGTAACATCGGTTATGTTCCTCAGAGTGCGGTATTTGAACCCAGCTTACCATTGACAGTCATGGACTTTGTTTTGCTCAATCAAACTCGAATTCCACTTTTTTGGAAAAGAAGATCCCAGCAATTTGAACGGGCGATGGCACAGCTAGATCGAGTAGGAATGGCTGCCCGTCATGATCGTAGAATGGGGCAGTTATCAGGAGGTGAGCAGCAACGTGTGTTATTTGCACAGGCTCTATTGGACGATCCTGACCTGCTTGTTCTGGATGAGCCAACAACAGGTATGGATGATCAAGGGGTAAGGTATCTAGAAGGCTTGATTCATGAGGTTGTTGCACAAGGACAAACAGTGCTAGCAGTGCACCATGACATCTCTGCAGTTCGTCGTCTGGAGGCTCAGGTACACATCGTTAATCGCCAAATCGTCGCTTCTGGAAACTGTGCTGAAGTATTAAGGCCCGATCGTATAGAAACTCTTTTCCATCATCACTCTGCCAACATGGAGGCAGCGTAATGGATTGGTTACGTCAACAGGCGCTATATGGTGTGGAAGCGGGTTGGTTAAGCGACAGCTTTGCCTATGCTTTTATGGTGAATGCACTCGTCGCTGCTTGTATCCTTGGTCCTTTATTGGGAGGGCTAGGAACCCTAGTCATTGCGAAACGCTTAGCTTTTTTCTCTGAAGCGGTAGGTCATGCGGCTCTAACAGGGATTGCGATTGGAGTGCTGTTGGGTGAGCCTCCAGAAAATCCATTTGTTGGATTATTCAGTTTTTGTATGATTTTTGCCCTTTTGTTGCACTTTGTTCGTAACAGAACCCATGTCCCCTATGACACATTAGTTGGGGTATTCTTGGCACTGGCTTTAGCCGTGGGTGCGGCACTGTTGATGTTCGTGGCCCGAAAAATCAATATTCATATGTTAGAGAATGTACTATTTGGTTCTATTTTGACGGTAACAGATACTGACATCATCGTTTTAGCTCTGAGTTGTTTGTTGATATTACTGTTGGTTTTACCCACCTTTAACCGCATGCTACTGACGTGTATTAGTCCTGATATTGCAAGAGTTCGAGGTTTTAATACGCGCTTTTATGATTATCTCTTCGTTATGATGATCACGCTAGTCACGATTGCTGCGGTTAAAATCATTGGTGCTGTTTTGGTTGGGGCTCTTCTTCTGATCCCTGGTGCAACCGCAAGATTATTAACCCGACGAATGGGAAGCTTCGTTTTACTTTCATCGCTTCTCGCGACTGTGGCTTGTATAACCGGAACCTTACTGCCTATGGAACTTGCACTGCCTATTCCATCAGGGGCATCCATTATCATTGTTTCTGCCATGTTCTTTTTGTTGGCCACAATGTACCGAATTATACGCAAAGAAATGTGAGTCGATTAATATGAAAATACCCCCTATTAAGTTTGGAAGTTTATTACCGCTTTCTACTCTATTTATTTCCACTTTATTCCCCTCTTTGAGCTTTGCTAAAGATATCGTGACCAGTATACCCACAACGTACATTTTGTCAGAGCAATTAATGAGAGAAACAGGGATCGAAACGCTCTATTTGCCGCCAAAACGTTATGGCATTGAACGTTTAGTCAATTGGTTTGCTGGCCAAGGTCGTGAGCTCGCTAAACAAGCGGGTGAGAAAGCGACGGTTGCGATTACATTAGGGGCAGTTTGGCCTCAAGATCCGACGTTTATTTATACGCGACAGGGCAATATTCGCATGATTGAAATCGATGCCTCTCAAGCGATCTCTCCGAGAGCTCAAGGTGTTGCTGTGTTGAAATCTGATGAGCAAGCTCTGTCCAAATATGTTTGGATGAATCCGACAAATTTGATTCGAATGGCATCGATCATCGGTGAAGATCTGAAAAAAATATACCCAGAGTATGCCATTAAGATAGAGCATAATCATCAGACATTATTGAAAGAGATCCGTCAATTAATCAATCAGCAACAAGGTGTTTTACTGGATAAGAACATCGAAGATGTTGTGCTATTAAGTGCAGCCTTAGAAGATTTTGCATCCGGTCACCAATTGTTTGTTGCTGCTCGCCAATTTAATTCCGAACTAGAGTGGACGGAAGCGGATAAACAAGCTCTCAAGCGACGGTTTGAGGAGAATGAATCATTATGGTTACTTACTGATAAACGTCCGTCAATGTCCCTATTGGCACTCATACCTAAGGAACGAATTATTGAAATTGATACTCTTGTTCGTTTTGGTAACTATCGAATGAATGAAAAGAAACCTTTGCATCGTTGGCAATTAAAGTGTGATACATGTTATATGTAATTTGTTGATTATTGAAAAGTTCAATTTATTTTTCATGGATTCAATCACAAAAGCGATCTTTATGAAATAAAATGCTTATGTTTGGTTTGTGCTATGGCCATTTCGTTACTACCTTGTAGTCGTTATTTGGGACTTATGTTTTCCTGATTAACTAACCTAAACAACTATATGGATATTAACAATGAAAATGAAAAATGTAGCCATTGCAGTGGCGACTCTCGTCGGTTCTCAAGCATTTGCAGCAGAAATTTACAACAATGATGGTACTGCTATCTCCATCGGTGGTCACGTTTCTGTCAATTTAAACGGCTCTGATCAAGGTGAAACTGGAATCGGATCTAATTCACCTCGTCTCAACCTTGCTGGTTTACAAGATATTGGTAATGGATTTGTCGTAGAAGCTAAAGGTGAGTGGGGTGTTAACTACCTTGATGGTGGTGAGCAGTCGTTTACAACTCGTCTTGGTTATATCGCGGTAGCTCACGAAGAATATGGTATGCTTGCAGCGGGTACTCAGTGGTCACCATACTACGATGTTGCTGGCATAGCGGATTTACCAATTGCATATGCAAACGAATTTCTTTACCCCAACCACGGCAGCTTAGGCACAGGCCGTGCAGATAGAATGTTAAGCTACCGTAAAACTTTTGAACTTGGTCAAGACTTTGCTGTTAATTTAGGTTTAGGCTGGCAAGGAAAGCATAATGGGGTTTTAGACATCGCTGGTCCAACAGACTTACTTGTTGAATATGATAGCCGTGCTCAAGTTGCTCTAAGTACTGAAATCGCTGGCTTTGGTTTGGGCTACGCTTACAGTGGTGGTGACGTAAGCTTTGTATCAGCGTCTGAAAATGCAACTTCCCATATTGTTTCAGCAGATTATGGTGAATATGGTGCAGGACTCTATGCTGCCTTAGTCTACGGCATGAATAAAAATTTCTATATGGGTATTAACAAAACTCGTCAAGTAGAAGGCCTATTGGCTTATGGTGTCAATGACTGGAATTTCATCGTGAACTATGAGTCTGTCGATAATCATTCTGAAAGTAAAACAATTTATAGCCATGCAGCACTCCAGACTGAATACGCATTCACACCTTCTTTCTTAGGCTTTGCGGGCTATCAGTTCGATCTCAATAATGACTACGGTACTCCTGACAATGATATGTGGACATTAGGTGGTCGCTACTACTTCTAAGTAACTCACCAAACTAAGAAACACCGACTTTAAGCGCACACTTTTTAGTGGGCGCTTTTTTATTAAAGCTAGGCTTAGTTCTGCCTTAATTTCTATATTTGTCCACTTTTGCAGCTTGTAAAAATGCCCGTAATTAACGGGCAAAGGATTTAAGCTAGTATTTGAGAATAATAAAATTGCTTTAGCTACTTGGTTTCGAGTAAGTCTAAGAAGAAAGCATACTCTAACGCGTCTTCTTTCAAGTGTTCAAAGCGACCAGATGCACCGCCATGCCCAGCTTCCATATCAGTTTTGAACAACAGAACATTATTATCGGTTTTTAGTTCGCGCAACTTGGCGACCCATTTCATGGGCTCAAAGTACTGTACTTGTGAATCATGGAGGCCTGTAGTGACTAAAATATTGGGATAATTTTGTGCTGTGACGTTATCGTAAGGGGAATAGCTCAGTATGTAATCATAATATTGTACATCGTTAGGATTACCCCATTCGTCGTATTCATTGGTCGTTAAGGGGATGCTTTCATCCAGCATGGTAGTGACTGCATCTACAAATGGAACGTGAGCAGCGATGCCGCGGTACAGATCTGGAGCTTGATTAACTATTGCTCCCATTAATAAACCACCAGCAGAGCGTCCGACAGCGAACACTTTATCTTTTGCACCATAACCTTCTGTAACCAATGCTTTAGTGACATCAATGAAGTCGTTGAAGGTATTTTTTTTGGTTAATTTTTTACCATCTTCATACCATGGTCGGCCAAGCATCTCTGAACCTCGAATATGAGCAATAACAAATACAAAGCCTCGATCTAGTAAACTTAAACGAGATGAACGAAATGATGGGTCAATAGTTGAGCCGTAGGAGCCATAGCCATATTGATAAATGGGGTTGGTTCCATTTTTGTTAAATAAATTTTTACGATACACCAAAGAAACAGGAATCAGTTTTCCATCTCTAGCTGGCAGCATAATACGTTCTGAGTGGTAATTACTGGCCTTAAAATCTCCTAGAACTGGGGTTTGTTTAACGATTTCTGACTTATGTGTTTGCAGATCGAAATCGTAGTAAGTTCCCGGAGTCGTTAAACTGCTGTAATACACTCTAACGTATGGATTATCCAGTTCATAATTACCCGTTAAGTAGGCAGTAAACGCTGAATCATTAAAATCGAGTGGGTAATCTTTTCCAGTAGAAAGTTGGCGAATGGTGATCTTAGATAGGCCATTACTTCGCTGTTCATACACTAAGTGATCATTCAGTAGAGTGAAGTCAACCAATTGAACATCACTATTTGCAGGGATCACATCAACCCATTTAGAACGATCTTGAACTTGGTCTTTGGCGACTTTCATCAAGCGGAAATTGACTGCTTTATCATTCGTTAAGATGTAGTACCAGTCGCCAAGTTTGGCTACGCTGTACTCAACCCCATTTTCTAGAGGGTAGAAAATCTTAGCTTGGGCATCTGGATTATTCGCATCGATGACCGACACTCCGCTTGTTTCAGTGCTGGAATGCCAAATGTAAACTTCTTGCCCATCTTTACTTTTACTTAAGTCGGTATAGAAGGCGTTATTTTTTTCTTCATAAATCAGTTGATCGTCGCTTTGTGGCGTACCTAGCTGGTGGCGATAGACTTGATAGCCCAGTAATGTTTCAAGATCTTTCTTTATGTAATAGAAGGCTTGGTTATCGTTTTGCCAAGCGATTGAGCTCGCTGCATTATGGATTTCATCTTTTAGATACTCACCTGTTGTGAGATCTTTGATCTTGATTGTGTAAATACGACGACTCAAAGTATCTTCGCCATAGGCTAAGAGGTGACTGTTTGGGCTAATGTAAAGGTCGCCAATGCTGAAAAAATCATGACCTTTTGCCAATTGATTGACATCTAAGATAACCTGTTTGTCGGTACCTTGAGCATCGATAGAACGCAGGTAGGTTCTATACTCGTTGTCTCCCGTCACTTCACTGGAGTAAAAATACTTTCCTTCACGGACTGGCACCGAGCTGTCATCTTTTGCAATACGACCTTTGAGCTCTTCAAACAAGCTTTCTTGTAATGGTTCTGTGTGCTTTAAAACGGTCTCGACATATTGATTTTCTTTTTGTAAGTGTCCCAATACCTCTGGATCCTGGCGTTGATCATCACGCATCCAATAGTAATCATCGATACGAGTATCGCCATGTATGGTCATGGGATAGGGTTCTTTTTTGGCGACGGGGGCCGATGTCGCTTGAGCAGTGATTTGCGCTTGAGAAGCAGGGCTCATGGTTTGAACTCCGTTATTATTATTACATCCAGTGACCAGTATGGTCGAAATAGCGATCGAAAGAAAAGTAAAACGCATTGGGGTATCCTTGTGGCTTGAGTTTTACATTTTTTTAACAAAGTTTGATGGCTTATTTAAATGTTAATAATGGCAAATGAGGTATAAAGAAGGAATTGATTCGCAGTGAGCGGAAATGGAGAAGGTTAAACTGGCTTTTCGTCTCTTTTTGTCTATTTCGTTTATACCCAAGCATCCTGAGGCTGCTCGGGTATAGTGGTTTAAATCGTTAATGCTGCTTGGTTGGTTTGAACTTGCTGACGTTGTATCCAGCGTAGGCCAAATAAAACGACGAGCGACATTGCCATCATTAAGCACCCAAGCGGTAACTGATCTTGAGTTGGAAACATTGAAGCTAATAAGGTCACCAATCCTGCGCCAAGATTCTGCATCCCACCTAAAATTGCACCGCCTGTTCCCGCATGAAGTGGGAAAGGAGATAACGCACCTGTTGTCGCGGCTGGGAATAAGATCCCTGCACCTAAAAAGTACAATGTTGCTCCCCCAACAAGAGCGGCAGCGGAAGTTGCTTCAATTAGACCAGGAGCCAAAACAATTGCAGAGCCAACAAAGATAGCACCTAGCCCTACGTTAAGAGATAGACGCTCAGAGTAACGTTGCGCTAAATAGCTAGAAAGTCCAGCACCGACAAGGTAGCCCGGAATGGGTAACACAAATAAAATACTCACGGTTGTTGCGGGTAAGCCCAATACTCCTCCGAGTAGGACGCCGGCAGCGGCTTCAAATACGGCAACACCTGAAAAAGTAGCTACAAGGACGAGTAAAAATCCTTGAAAACGCTTATCAGCTAGGACGAAGCGATAGCTTTTTGTTACAGATTCGACTTGGCGTTTTTCCTTTGGCAAGGTTTCCACCATGCTGGTCATCATGGTGATCGTTACCGCAATCGCAAAGAGCGACAGAAATAAATAACTGGAGCGCCAACCAAACTCTTCTGTCAGGAACCCACCTAGTACGGGAGCGATCAAAGGTGAAAAAATAACACACATGCTGATCAGGCTGTTTGCTCGATGTAACTCTGTACCTTCAAAGCAGTCACGAGTCAAAGTACGTGACATGGCACCTCCGCAGCCGATGCCGAGCCCCTGCACAAAGCTACCTGCAAGAAACCATTCATACTGATGGGCAAATAACGCAATCAATGTTCCAACAACATAGATTAACAGGCCGACAATAATGATAGGTTTGCGTCCAATGCGATCCGATAACGGTCCATAAATAAACTGAGAAAAGCCGTAGGGAATTAAATAACATGCCATCACCGCCTGAAGGGTTGACGCTGAGACTGAAAATTCACCGGCCATATAACCAATAGATGGGACGTACATGGTTTGTGTCAGCTGACCAACAGCGGTCAAAATAGCGATGAGAAAGGTAAGTTTCGCTAATGGGAATGAGGCAGACATTAATGTATTTCTCCAAATATCAGGCAGTCATAAAGAACGATGATTTATGCAAAAGCAACCATATCTAGTTATAAATCTATGGCTAATTAGCATGAGCGCGAGATATTAGAGATTGATGACCATATTAGCAACAACGTTTTGTGACTCTAAGCAAGAAAAATACTCTACACAAGGATTAGAAAAACTAATAGAATTTTGGGTGGGCTTTGAGGTGAAAAGGGAACCTAAGTCCCCTCTGATTGAGTAAGGTACCTGAGCTCTCGGTATTTATTCTCTACCTACAGAATAAGCATACAAGAGTTCCAGAGCAATGGTGGCACCAGCGAGGGCCGTTACATCGCTATTGTCGTAGGGAGGGGAGACTTCTACGACGTCCATTCCAACGATATTCATCCCAGCAAGACCACGAATGATTTTGAGGATTTTATCAGAGTTTAATCCACCTAAAACAGGCGTTCCGGTGCCTGGGGCAAAAGCAGGATCTAAGCAGTCAATATCAAAAGTGACATAAACTGGCTTGTCACCTACTGTGCGTTGGATTTCTGCAACGATTTCGTTGACTGGCATGTCATTCGCTTGCATGGCATTAAGCACATGAAAACCATGATCTTGCTGCTTATACTCGGTTCTGATCCCAATCTGTATGGAGTGTTTTTCAGAAATAAGACCTTCTTTTGGTGCATGGTAAAACATTGTGCCATGGTCGTAGGAGCTGCCGTTGGCGTAGGTATCCGTGTGAGCATCAAAATGAACTAATGCCATTTGACCATGATGTTTAGCATAAGCACGTAGTATCGGTAAGGTGATAAAATGATCCCCACCTAACGCTAACATGGTTTTACCACTTTTGAGAATTTCACTAGTCGCGGCCTCCAGACGGTAAGTGAAATCTTCAGCATCACCGCAATCGAAGACAAGATCGCCAGCATCTACGATTTTCAGTTTATCAAGTAGGTTAAAATCCCACGGGAACTTTTTACCTTCCCAAGCGAGGTTAACGGATGCCCTTCGAATCGCGTCGGGTCCCATGCGTGCGCCAGATCTGCCAGAAGTGGCCATATCAAGGGGGACGCCAAGTATGACAACATCGGCTTGTGTCGCGACTGGGTTTTTAATGTAAGGTAAACGTAGAAACGACATCGAGTTCGAATAAAGCGAATAATCAGTCTTTGTAAACAAATCATTCATATTAAAAATCCTCTAAATAGGTATAGCCAGCTAACCCTTGCTCTAACTCAGCAAGAATGGATTGCTGTTCACCGGCTTCAACTCGCTCTGAAACCAATTGATTGTAATTGTCACGAATAGCAGCGACATCGATGTGGACATAACGCATCATGTCTTCAACGCTATCTCCTTCATTGATATAACTGACTTCAAACTGACCCTGTTCATCAACATGAATAACAGCGCTATGAGTATCGCCAAATAGGTTGTGCATATCGCCAAGGATTTCTTGGTAGGCGCCAACGAGAAAAAAACCGATGAGATAAGGCTTGTCTTTACTCCAGGCTGGAACGGGTAGGGTCGTTTCTATGCCTTGCCCATCAACATAGTTATCAATGGCACCATCAGAATCACAGGTGATATCAAGCATAACGGCCCGACGCTCTTCTGATTCCCCAAGTCCAGAGAGAGGAAGAACGGGAAAGACCTGATCAATTCCCCATGCATCAGGTAGAGATTGAAAAAGAGAAAAATTGACAAAAAATTTATCAGCGAGACGTTCACTCAACTCATCTAAAATGGGTCGATGAAAACGATTTTTGGTACTCATTTTTGTGCTGAGCTCGAAGTAGATTCGCAGTGACAACTGTTCTGCCCACGCTCGCTGCTCTAGGTTTAGTACTCCGGTGGCAAATTGTGAATGCACTTCGGATAAATCACTTTGTGTATCGTTATAAAGCTCGATAAGGGCTCGTGCGTCAGAGCCATCTTGTAAGTTTTGCCAGTTACGCCACATATTTTGCAGCAAAATCGGATCATCGATGGCTGGCTCACAAACGGCTTCTGGTTGGTAAGTTTCCGTACCGATAACATTAGAGATTAAAACCGCATGGTGAGCAGTCAAAGAACGTCCTGACTCTGAAATGATCACAGGCATGGGCTGTTCGTATTGTTGGCAAACATCCCCGATAGTCTGAACAATGTTGCGAGCGTATTCTGCGAGGCCATAGTTCATAGAATTGGACGATTGACTGCGAGTACCATCATAATCCACAGCCAGACCACCTCCGACATCAAAATAATCGATTTGTGCACCAATAGCGCGTAACTCACAATAAAAGCGCGCAGATTCGTTGACACCATTTCTGACATCACGAATGTTGGCCATTTGTGAGCCTAAATGGAAATGGACTAACTGCATCGTGTGGAGCAACTTTTCTTGCTTTAAGCGTTGAATCACATTTAAAACTTGTGAGGCGGAAAGGCCAAATTTTGACTTTTCACCTCCGCTAGCTTGCCATTTTCCTGCGCCTTGAGAAGCTAAGCGAATGCGAAGACCAAGTCGAGGCGTGACACCTAAACTTTTTGCTTCTTGTAGAACCAAATCAAGCTCAGTCAGCTTTTCAAGCACGATAAAAACCTTATGGCCAAGCTTTTCCCCTATTAGAGCAAGACGAACGTACTCTCGATCTTTGTATCCATTACAAACGATCACAGAGCTGGCTTGCTGAGCAAGAGCGAGAACTGCCAGTAACTCCGGTTTGCTACCCGCTTCCAACCCTAATTGCTTGGTTTCCAGCTGTGCTTGGCTGGCTAAAATTTCATCAACAACTTCCTTTTGTTGATTGACTTTAATTGGATACACCAGAAGATACTGATTTGAGTACTGGTACTCTTCAATTGCTTGGTTGAAAGCTTGACAAATACTGTGCACGCGTTGGTGTACGATTTGTGGAAAACGTACTAAAACGGGCAGGTTTAAATGCTTACTTTCTAGTTTGTCGACAATAGCGCTAAAAGGAATTTGATGAGGATAATCACCACGAGGAGAGACGTAAACCTCCCCTTGATTATCAATGCCATAAAAACCCTGGCTCCAGTAATGTACGTTGTAGTCCGCTCTGATGCGGTCTAATTTTGTTGTTTTTTCCAACTTGATTCTCACAAATGTATATTTTCACCCTCATAGGAAATAGAGGAGAAAATACAAAAAAGCAAATGATAAGGCTTAGACCTTAACTATTGATTTAACAGTCACTAACCTCATTGGATTTCATATTACTTATGTGCCGTAAAAGTTCGCTTTTGCATCAAAGTTTTTCTGAGGGTTGAGAGGTAGTGTTGTCGGCAAGAATTAACGAATAAATTCGTGAGAGTGTCTAACAATTAAATTTTATGATTTCGATTAAAGATTCTTGTTTCAGAATAAGATCAATTGTTTAATGATGATCTTCTGGGTTGAACAAAAATGATTCAAGCTCAACTCAGAAGTAGAAGACATAATAGACGACAACACAGACTTTACAGAGCAAGTAAATGAGATTTACTCGGATCAACCAAAACTTTATCAGCCATACCTTGACGCCCTAATAACATCATATAAGTCATTTCTTCACGATTGGTGAGAGTAATATCTATAGGCCAATCGATATTCCCCATGCGCAGTGTTGTTGTGATAACACAGCGATGTTCAAAAGTACCATTAGATGATTTGACTTTACGATTGGCTTTAAGTGGTGCTTTACAGCGTACAGTGTGTTCCAAATTGTATATGTCTGGATGTAGATCAAATTCGACGTATGATTGTCCACTTTTGTCAAAGCAATACAAATTATCTACATGTAAAGAAGAGGTCTGGGCTCCGGTATCTATACGTGCTTCTAAATGACTAATCCCCAAATCTGGTAAGCCAATAGCTTCGGCGTTACCGATAATAATTTTTTGATTCATAGTATTATCCTAGCGATGAGTGATAAGCCTAAGTCTATCGCTTAGGCCATCTTAGTATATAAGTATTAGCCTTTTCCACGAGTTCGGTTTGAAAACGGCTTCGCGTGCTTTTCGATGAACTCGTATATCATGCCTGCAATGTCTTTGTCGGTTGCAGTTTCTATACCTTCTAAACCCGGAGATGAGTTGACTTCCATAACAACGGGACCATTCTTCGATTGAAGTATGTCAACACCACATAAATTTAACCCCATCGATTTAGCTGCATTAATTGCCGTAGCTCGCTCTTCTTTGTTCAGTTTGATCAACTGGGCTGAGCCGCCACGGTGAAGGTTTGAGCGGAATTCCCCCTCTTTTGCTTGACGTTTCATGGCTGCGATAACTTTACTGCCGACAACAAAACATCTGATATCAGCGCCATTAGCTTCTTCGATAAATTCTTGCACCATGATATTTGCTTTCAACCCCATAAAGGCTTCAATGACACTTTCGGCTGCTTTTGTTGTCTCAGCCAGTACAACCCCAATACCTTGAGTGCCCTCTAGAAGTTTAATGACAAGTGGAGCGCCTCCGACATTTTTGATCACATCATGGATATTATCTGGTCGATGTGCAAAACCAGTACGAGGTAGACCAATACCTTTCCTCGAGAGTAATTGCATTGAACGAAGTTTGTCACGAGAGCGACTGATCGCCACTGATTCATTTACACAAAATGTGCCCATCATTTCAAACTGGCGCACTACAGCAGTGCCGTAGAAAGTGATGGAGGCTCCGATACGTGGAATGACTGCGTCATATTGAGGGAGTTCTTCACCTTTGTAGCGAATCCTAGGGTTATTACTCGTAATATCCATGTAACAATGGAGGGTATCGATAACATCGACTTGATGTCCGCGCTCTTCACCCGCCTGTTTTAGACGCATGGTTGAATATAGACTCTCATTACGAGAAAGAATAGCAATACGCATGGCAATTCCTTAGTAAGTCAGTACCTAATATGAAAATATAGACATAGAGTATAGTGGGTTTTATTGATGTGGTAGCATCCACTCACTTCAACGATTTAGAATTGTGATTGGACAACCATGTCGTCAGAGGTGCGCCACCTTATGGAGTTTTCTCATTAAATGAAAACGAAAAAATATCGTCGAAACGACAAAAATAATTTGTTGAGCTCTCGTGTCTTGCTGCGTGCGACTGTCAAGTGGCATATAAAGAAAGTTGAGCTAAAAATTCATCGTTTGTCGCGCACCAAAAAGTGGCCAACAGCAAGGCGTATATCAACCAAAAAGAGGTTCACAATAGATGACGTTGATAGTGCGGAGTTATTTATAACAGAAGGTGCACCGTAGAGCTGGTTATCTATTAGGCCATACGGGTTGGATTGCCAAGATAAACGCCTTATCATGGAGAATGGTTAACATCATTGATGGGTATCTCCAATAACATCCAATAAGACTTCTTTGATGGTTTGGTAACGCAGTGGCAGTGTGCGGCTGCGTTTTCTGACCAAAAATAGGTCTTCGTATACTGGCTGTTGTAACTTAGCCACATACAGCTCTTCTTTTAGTGAAAAGCTATCCACTGCACTGTAGGGTAAAACGGTAAAACCGAGTCCTTTACTCACGGGCAATAGAATCTGACTTAACTGGTTAACATACCCTGAGAGTGGTATGTTACTGATTTTGATCTCTTTCAATAATGGGTCTGTGCATTGATCGAAAAATAGTGACATGTAATGTTCGGCGTCCGGGTGTCCAACGATACCGCAGTTTCTTAGCAGTTCCGGTACGAGCGCTTTGCCTTCGTAGGACTTAGGTAAGACCAAACACAATGTCTCTCGACCAATTTGCTCACTTTGAAATACGCTTTTATTTGGTGAATAGGTCACTATACCCATATCAATTCGCCCCTCAGCAATCCTATTGAGAATCGACTGATTAGGCGCGGCTTCTAGGTGAATCGATAAGCCTTTATGCTGTTTTTGCTTTTCAAGTAGTGGCTCAAAAAGTAACAGTGCAAGTGCACCAGAGCAAGCGAGTTTGCAATATCCAGTGTGGGGGTCATCAAAGCTTAAGTTCTCTAGTAGATTTTTCTCTTTTTCTTCTAACTCTAGTGCGTAGGCATATACTATGCGACCTTGTTCAGTCAATTCGAAGCTTTTGTTCTCGCGTTTAATTAATGAGTGTTGACAAGCTTGCTCAAGCTTTTTGATGTGCTGACTTACACCAGGCTGGGTCATGTAGAGTTTGTCTGCCGTCTGAGTAAAGTGACCTATTTCGACAAGAGTTTTGAATGTATGTAACCAAATAGGATTCATCATAGGGTGTCGTTTGCTAGAGAAATTGTTAAAATAATAACAGATGTATGGCAGAACGTTGAGAGGCGGATAAATGACAGGTAAAATAAAACCCCGCGTGGTTTCCCAAACGGGGGCTTATTCTTTTTCGTAGCGATCCGGCTACAAGTCTGCGTTCATCGCCGTCCTAGCGGTGTCCATACTGACCTATCATCCTGACGGGTGTTTTCTTTCCAAGACAACATCCATGTAGGGTACCTATACAATCCTTTGTTCCGAAGTCACTAGTCCTTTAGGTTTTTCTGTTCCTGTCAACATCCTATTGACACAATTGAGTATGGCTACTCCACCAATGTTATTCAATTGGTTTAGTAGAAAGTTTTTATCATCAAAAATGAAGTTTAAATTTTTATCTTTAAGTATTAGAGGTTTAAGTGTTTTTTTTGATTTTTATTCATGAAGGTTTGGTTTTAAGCTTACAGAGAATGTAAGAAATATCCTACAAACTTGTGAGAACATTTATAACAGTTATGTTAATGCAAGAAGTTAAGTTATCGAAAAAATGATACTAAATTTCATTTTGAGTTCACCGCTCTGGATAATATCAATTGCCATCGATTTGTAATATTCATGAGGTATATTAATGACTATCACAAGCTTGAGAGCAAACAAATGGTCGAAAGTCTGCTGTTTTATCGATATCTTGTGAACTACAACACTGTTTATTTATCTGTTCCTCGTTAGATTTATAGTGTGATATAAAACGATAAGCTCATGAAGAGCGTTTATATGTCAATGAAGGAGATGGCTATGAAGAAAATGAGAAAAGCACAATTGCATCGGGTGCGAATTCAATATTGGAAAGACACCAAAACTGAAATAGTACGGAAGTCTTAATCTTTAAAGACTCGAATGAGAATTATGAGCAACTTAAGAAAGTGGGTATTTAAGTCTTCCAGCTTTGAAGACTTAGCCCACTGTAAATTTTAAGATTTTAATCAAACGGTGTCGTCTTAAAATTTAGCACTAACTGCAGAATTACCTATCAATAAAAAGCTGATATGAATCAGCTTTTTATTGATTAAATGGACTTCAATTTCGTTCAGATAACTTATGCTCGATCTGGTAACATAATCGTCCAAAAAAGTTATATATGTACAAATTTCATCTAGAAGTAGTTGGCATCTATTAGTTCACTGGCTTTAGCATGGCTTACTTCTGGACGAGCTTCTAACCAAGCTAAGACCTGTTTCTTTTGTTCTTCAGTTGCGCTACTGTAACGCTCTGTGGAGCACAGAAAGCCTTCGAACAACTCTAAACCGCCACCACCAAAGCAGAGATTTAATCCATCAATGTAGTCAATGAAATCGTCAACAAATACATCGTAACGCTCAAAATCGTTGATATCAGTTTTGCAACTTATTTCAAATCCTAAAATTGCGAACTCACCTAGGAATAGCTTCTTACGGATACGGCGATTTTTATTATCGATTTTGTCTATTTTCATAATTATTTCTCGTTTAGGATTTCTATCCTTAGTACCTTCAATTTCTTATATCCCAAGATAAATTAGCTCAAGATTATTGTTTGTTGACGAAATCTTTAAAGCGTGCTTGAGTTTCAGTATCTGCTTTTTGATACCAAAAATGAAGCATTTCTTCTGCGGTTGAGTCTGCCGTCATGCCTGATGGTAATTTAGCTGGCAATGTAACAGGTTGCATTTGAGCCTTACCAAGACCGATTGATGCAACACCGGCAGTTTTATTATAACTTTCGAGTTCACGTAAATAATCTCGGCCAATCTGCATCCCTGGCTTAAGTAACTTGTCTTGTTTCATTGGTATAGCTTGACCAGTTGTATTGATTAACTTCCAATCTAGATCCTTGATATGTTTTTTTGCATCTTTCAGATCTCTGTATTTAGGGAGCTCGAATGTGATTTGCGTATTTGCTGCATTAAAACGTGTGACGATGACATCGCTTTCTGCATTTACACGATCCTTTCCTTGGTTGAAGTATGGAGAGTAGCGAAACACAAATTGGTTTTCTCCGTCAGGAAGGGTAAACGTTTTTACATCATCAAAAAAATCTCCAGTCAATCGAACTTTTTCGCCATTAGCGGCCAAAATAGATACTTCCGCTGGAACTGTGATGGTGATACTCGCAAAGGCCTGGCCACTCAGTGCCAAAGCAAGGGCGCAAGTTAATGGCTTAATTAGTTTCATTGTTAATATCCTAAATGCAGTAATGAATATACAGAAAGAGTGCATTGTTCAGAACTTTATTGCAACTCTTACATACTAGAAGTGTGAAAATTTTAATGACAGGAAGCATATTGTTTCATTACTATCATTAAGGTCTGGATTATATATAGATAATTACTGGTTTTCTATCATCAACCATTTTGCAATCATATCGTTCAGATCATTTTTCTTTATAGGTTTTGTGAGGTAAGCATTAATTCCGTATTGAGTACTCTGAGCTTTATCCTCTTCAAATGCATGGGCAGAAAGAGCAATAATTGGGCACCAAGGATACTCGTTCTTTTGCTGTAATAAACGAATGTCTTGAGCAAGGGTAAAGCCGTCTTTATCTGGCATTGAGATATCTGTAATGACAATATCGGGTTTTGTGCGTTGATAGAGATCCAAACCTATGACACCATTTTCAGCTAAGATAAGTTCAATACTATTAACCGGTAGCATCTTGGATATTAAGATACGGTTTATTCTATTATCCTCGACTAGAAGTATTTTTTTTCCAGATAGGCAAATTTCAGATTTAATGTTATTTCCCGTATGATCCTTTTCCCTTCCTATTATTGTTTTAATCAGTTGATTACGAGTTATAGGTTGTTGAAGAAAATCACTTTGCTCTTTCTGAGCTTTGGTAAGAAGGTTAGGTGAGTAAGGGAGCATAACGATAAGTTTTTGACTACTTTTAGTTAATGCTTTTCGGCGTTCAATCAGTTTACCTACGTCCTCATATGATGTCGGTTGGACAATAATCCTATCAAAGGGTCCAGCAAGGAAGGTTTGAGATAACACTTCAGCAACAGAGGGTACTACCGTTAGTGAAAACTGCATCGATTCTGCAAGTGCTCTTATAATATTAACCCGAGGCTCATAACTATCAATGAGTAAAATATTCTTATTATATAGAAGAGACGTACTTTCTTTATAGGTTACTTTAACTTTCAGTGGAAGTGCAAAGGAAAAGCAAGAACCCTCACCAAAACGGGATGTAATAGAGAGTTCTCCTCCATGAAGAGCAATCAATTGTCGCGAAATTGCTAAGCCTAATCCCGTTCCTTGATAATTTCGAGTCACTGAATTATCTACTTGTTCGAACTTGTTTATAATTTTAGGTAAATGTTGTTCTGAAATACCTATGCCTGTATCTATAATTTCAAAGTGATAACGATAGGTATTACTGCGTTTGGTAGTTTCTACCTTTAATTTTAATAAGATATGACCGTTATCAGTAAACTTAACTGCATTACCAAGCAGGTTAATTAAAATTTGATTAATCCTCCCTCTGTCACCTAAAACAATGCTCGGTGTATCGGAATGAGAATCTATTAATAACGTCAAACCTTTTTGATTGGCTTGAAAGGCACATAAGGCCATACTGCTCTCTATTAATTTGATAATATTAAACTCTTCTTCTATTAGCTGTAGTTTGCCCGCATCTACTTTACTATAATCAAGAATATCATTAATAATGTTCACTAAATTATCCGAGGCGGCATAGATCAACTGAAGAAGCTCTTTTTTTTCAGTGTTCTTTTCATTCTCTAATAATATTTCACTAAACCCCATAATAGCGTTCATAGGAGTACGTATCTCATGACTCATATTGGCTAAGAACTCAGATTTTGCACGCGTAGCTTGGGCTGCTTTTTTAACTTCTTGGGAAAGTTGTTTCTCAATTTCGATTCTTTCTGAGATATCACGCTCTACAATAATGAATCCCTGAGTGTATCCTGATGAATCGATGATTGGGGAAAGATCTCGCTCTCCCCAATACGGCTGGTGGTTCTTGGTATAATTAAGTAATTGTACTCTGATAGGCTCATGATTTTTTATGCTTTCGATAAAAGTTCGTTGATATTGAGGATCGGTTTCTGGCCCCTGAAGTAACTGATGAGGCATTTTACCGAGTGCTTCATGAGATAGGTATTTTGTTAACTCCTCAAATGCTGTATTGACCCAAGTTATTCGACCGTCAATATCAGTAATAATAATGGCGTCTCTAGCATGCTCTGCAACTTGGGCTAGCTGTGCTACCTTGATTGAAAGAGACTTCTGTTTTTGGTATTGCTGTTTGAGATCTGTCTGTGCTTTAGAAAGAGAAGTCGACATCTGATTGAAAGCTTCGACAACGCGTGTAACTTCATCGTTACCTGATAGAGGTAACTCTGCTCCAGGCCCTTGCTGGGTTATTTTAACAACACCTTGCCTTAATGAATCAAGACGGTTCATTAAATAACTGCCAAGAGCGAACGAAAATAGAGCAACAAAAGTCATCTCCAATAGAGCGATCAGGATACTCGCTTTTGTTGCTAAATGGAGAATCTGGTGAATTGAATCGACTTTTACTCCCATCTCCACAAGCCCATAAGAAGTAGAACCGAGTAGGATAGATCCTGCAACATCATAAATACCATTGCGGCTTTCGAATGGGCTTAAGTTAGTGTTTACCTCATTTGCGTCATAATTTCCCTGTTCGGTTAACATGATACCGTCACTATCAGTAATCCTGATATAAGCAAGATTATGCTCACTGACGACCGACTTAGCGAAACTCTCTAGATAAGCAAGATCTGTCGCTATTACCGCATCTCTTGACGCTTTAGCAAAAACATTAACCAGTTGCTTGCTGCCTAGCTCTAAACTTTGCTCATTTGAGCTTTTAAGCCAACTTAATCCACTGATAATGAGAATAGCGAGTGCTAAGGCTTCAATTAAAGCGATACCAATGATCGTTTTTATTCTTAAGGTCATTCAGAACCTTTAAAGAGATAAATTAAGTTGCACAATATCGTCCCAATCCCTGTCATCTGCTTTTTGTAATCCCTTGATGTTGAGTTGTTTGAAGCTTTGTTGTGCTTGCTGGTTTGAATTCAATGCTCCGATGGTTTGGCGCAATGCTTGTTGGGCCTCAATCGGAACATTATGAGATACTGCAATCGCATGAGGTGTATACGAAGAAGTGGTATAGAGAATCTTCAGTTGTTGTTGTGTTTTTTCTGGCAGGCTTTTAAAGGTTCTCATGACGCCGCCTCCCGCAGGGTATAGCCCTTTCGCGACATTTAAGTAGACGGAATCATGAGAACCGACATACTTGGCAGTGATTGGGATGTTTTTTTGTGCTAGCTCGGATTGGTTGATTATCGAAGCGGCAAACGCCCTTGGTGCTGGAAAAGCAATCGTTTCATCTGCAAGATCAGCTACGGTGCCGGACCAATCGGCTCTTGTGACTAAAATGCCCTTAATTTTCTTATCTTTAGCATGTGCTACAGCGCTATAGCCAGGAGTCTTATTCACCAGAGTAAAATGATAAGGGTTCATATAAGCGACATCGTATTGACCGTCAGCAAGGCGCTGCTCGAAAGTTGGGATGTCACGAGCGGTGGCAAATTTAAATTCGACATTGGCGAGTTCACCCCAAGCATCAAGGAGAGGTTGCCATTGCTCGGCAAGCTTGGCGGCCGATTGTTGAGGTACAACCCCAAACGTAAGTGGAGTCTTCGAAAGTACTATTGGTGTGAAACTAATAGCAAATAGACCGAAAAAGAGAAATGACCTTCTCAAGATGACACTCTTTTTAGTCAGATGGGCTTGGTTAAGCATAGGTTTCTCCTGTTTTGAGAAATCATTTATTAATAAATATCATTGTATTTATTAATAATAGGCAACTCGATCAGGAAATGTATTTTTCATCAATCTGATATTAACTGAAATAAATCGTTATATATCTAAGCTGTCTCACTGAACTCAGCATCTTTAAGTAATTTTTGTACGTTTACAGTTGATATCAGGAGGTAGAGACTGAACATATTCCTATTGGTCTTTTAAATGAATCTCTTGTTGAGATACACAATGCTTTTCGGTATCAAATTTGCATATATTTTCTTAGTCTATCGATCATCAGAAGCCTAATGTAAAAATTCTGAATCATAGCTTTGTTTAGAAGTATGTTGTATTGGCTGATATTTTCTCATTACTTGGAGTAGAACATGAATGTTAGAGTTACGCTATTTGTTCTTTTAGGGGGAGTTTTTATTACTGCTTGCGATGATGATAGAGAGAGTACGAAACCTAATCCAGTGTACGATACATCTCCGACTACAAAAGATATTGTCGCTGCCCGTGATTTTAATTTTGATCTTGGTAAAACAATAACACTTTCTTTTAACTATCATGGTAATACGAATGGAGCCTTGCATATTTACTCGAAAGCAGCTTATACACATCCATCCGGTGATTCTATTGGAGATCCAAGATCGAGATTGACGACGGTTTATCCCAAGCTTACTGGCCAGGTAGAATTAGAAATAAACAGTAACTGGAAAAAAATTTATGTTCATTGGGTACCAATGAGTGTCAGTGAGTCAGAACAAAACTGGGTTATACCACTTAATCAGTCGAACAACAATTATCATATTGATATGTAAAGCACCGCAAATTATCAAGACCTCCCCTTTTCTAGTACAAGCACGCTATCGTTAAGGGTATAGCTAATAATCTCAAGGTTACTTGGCTATACCACTCCCCATCAAATTAAACCGGGGTATCACACAGTATCTCATTAGCGGATGCAACAAATACAGCACCTTGCTTTTCTAAATCAGCGATAACTTGATTACATTTATCGGGTAACACAGCGCGAGTTGAGGCGAGGTTGACTATCACTTTGAAACCTAGGTTGAGAGCTTGAGAAACGGACTTTTTAACGCAGAAGTCGAGTGCTAAGCCACCTATGATGACAGTATCGATTTGGTTAAATTTAAGGAATTCATTGGCACCGGTTGTGATAGTGTCGTCAATATCGTGGAAGAAAATCCCATAAGGGTGTGCATCAGGGTCCATGCCTTTGTTCACCTGAAAATCATAATCCAATACAGGAGGTAAACCATTCAGTAATTCGACACCTTGAGTGCCTATCACACAATGACGGTTCCATTTTAAGTCAACATTTGGCAACCCGACGGGTTCTAACATGTTGGCTGGCGTTTCTGCATCCCAAGCTGCCTTAGGTGGGTGAAGATCACGACTTACGAGCTTAAGTCTGCCTTTGGTATGGTTTTTCACCAACTCAGGGACTATCTCTAATGCTCCCTTTACGGGGAGCTCATCAGGACAAATCTCAGAAAACCCTTTTTGTGGATCGACATCGATAATTGCTGTGTTTTGATAGTTAACGGAAATAGTCATAAATGTATTGCCTATATATTTTTCATTGTTAGGGCTATTGAGCTTTTGTAGGATACTGAACGTGTTTGTGATGTTCTGTAATAATGTCTTATTTTGCTCTTATTTGGGCAAGCTGAGAAATGCAAGCCTAGCCGCGTAAACAGTTCTGGAAGAAAGTGACACCATCATTAGCTAATGCATAAACCATTGCTGGCTTACCTCCTTTCCCTCTATTTGTTGAGGCTACCTTATTAGTAGGCTTTACCACACCAGAGTCAATTAAACGACGCTTTATGGTCATACGGCTAATATCAATACCAAACTCTTGGTAAGCCGCGATAATATCAGCAACCAGAAACTCCTTATCTAAGGCAAAAAGCAAGACAGAGGTATACTCAATTGATGCACGGAGCTTCTGCCATGCAATTTCGATCATTTTTTGATGATCAAAAGCCAGAACTTCATCCCCATTAAGAATGTCTTGCAGTGGAAACCATTTTAGGTGGCATTCTGGCATACCTGCGTCATTGATTTGTTCCACATTGTTTCTATCGAGTAAAGCATAGTGTGTGATATTTAAACTCCACTCTTCTGGATCGCGTTTTGGATCGCTATCAAAAAAAGCTTCACTAAAATGACGTGGATAAGTGTGGATCTTTTCTCTACAGATACGACGGCGTGCCGACTCAAAGTTCTCATCTGCTGGACGTCCACCTTGCTCTGTCATGTCTTTATCGAAAACGAAGCCACCTGGTAAGGCCCAAACACCGTGATAGGGGCGGTTAGGGTTAGAACGTTTCAGTAATAACACCTCAAGTCTTTTCTCTGCGCACCCAGATAATCGAAATGGAATGATATCGACACAGACGATCATGATAAGCCCCTAAATATGATTTGTAAGTAATCTAGCGTATAAGCTACATTCAATCAATATGTAAGTAACGAAATGTTATAAACTGAATTATATTTTGTGGTTAAGGGGTTCCTTAAGGTTGTCTCTTTATCGATGAAGTTTGTGGTAAATGGAAGATGTTTTGGGAATTTGAGGATTAATTCATCACTAAAAGACTCATGAAACATTATTCTCTAGAGTAGTTAGTAACAAAAGTTGACAAACTAAACTTGGGTGTTTATTGTTTATGCACTAAGTAAGTAACAAATAGTTATATACTCAATTTATGTTGATATACACAGCTTTAAAGTACCAATATTCTAGGACTTTCAGGTGGGATGAAACAAGACTGAGTAGATTTTAACAGGGCATGCAAAAGGGCTCCACATGACCAGTAATTTATTTTCTTCTCGTATCATACAAAGTGCGTTAGATTTTGACGTATATAAAGTGAATATGATGAGCGCGGTAGTGTCACACTACCCTGATATTGAAGTCGCTTATAAATTCATTGTTCGTAGCGATGAAGATCTTTCTGCTTTACTTCCTGAAGTGGAAAAGCAAGTTAACCTGTTGAAGAATATTAGATTTACACCTGAACACATCAAGTACATTCAACGTGTTGCGCCATATTTATCAACGCAATTTATTGAGTCTCTCCAGTCTTTTTGTTTTCATCCAGAACGTCATGTTACTTTCAGTATTAAAAAGGGCTTAGACGGTAAGAATCAGCTACACATTACCGTTGCTGGTTTATGGCAGGAAACCATTCTTTATGAAACGATCATCATGAGTATTGTTTCTGAGGTCCGAAGCCGTTCACGCTGGGCTGATATTCCTGCTGAGCACTTTCTTGATACCCTTCATAAAAAGGTGCGTATTCTTAAAGCTGAATTAAAGCGACGTAATATCAGTAACTTTAAATTTGCTGATATGTCGACTCGTCGACGCTTTTCTTATAAAGCTCAGCGCTTAATGCTCGAGTATATCAGTGCGACACTCCCTGAGTGCTTAACAGGCACCAGCAATTATCACCTTGCTCATCAGTTAGGACTTACACCGATAGGAACAGTTGCTCATGAGTGGTTCATGGGGCATCAAGCATTGGTGAATGTCCAAGATTCGCAAAAGGTAGCATTGCAGCGCTGGCATAAAATGTTTAATGGGGCGTTAGGTATAGCCTTGACCGATACCATTGGGATTGACGCTTTCTTACAAGATTTTGATGAAAGCTTGAGCCGTGCTTATGCTGGCGTAAGACACGATAGCGGTTGTCCCTATGAATGGGGTGAGAAGATCATTAAGCATTACCTGTCACACGGTATTGATCCCATGAGTAAAACCTTAGTGTTTACTGACGGGCTCAACTTTGAGCAAGCACTTGATATTTGCGAGCACTTCCAGAACAGAGTTCAAGTGAGCTTTGGCATCGGAACTTTCTTAGCAAATGATATGGATACTTACTCTAATGAGCGTGGTGAAACTTATTCCCCTCTTTCTATTGTGATCAAAATGGTTGCTTGTAATGGCTCCCCAGTGGCAAAAATAAGTGATGAGCCAGAGAAAGCAATGTGTGAAGATATTTTCTTCTTAATGAATTTGAAACGACGATTTAATCAACCCCTTGATTTAGATCACTGCCGTAAGTTGATTGATCGTTTAGAAACTGAAGGTCAGAACTATTTGCTTGAGATTTAAGCTGTACTCAAGCATCTTAAGGTCACTTGGGGATCTTGAAATGACTTGGGTATATAGCAACTTGGGGTAATGTGAGCCAATGAAACGCAAAAAGGTGTTACTTGTTTTAGGTAAGCGCCTAGTTAGAGGGAATTTAACTGCGGAGGGGCGATCCCGAGTTGAAGCACTCATCGAAATGATGCCCAAGTTGTGTGCAGAAACGACGACAGTGATATTTTGCGGTGGTAAAACAGTTGGGCAAGCAGTTTCTGAAGCCGATGCGATGTTTTGGTATTACCAACAACTTATAAGCCAGTCACAGAGTCGTTTTTCTAACTTACCTATTTTACTTGAAAATCAGTCGGTCAACACAGTTCAAAACATACAAAATGCAGCAGCTCTGCTTATTCAAAGCAGCTTTGCTACTAGTGGTGACATAATAGACGTGTCTTTGCTATCAAATGACTACCATCTTGCCCGATTAATTGAGATTCAAACTCTGTTAGATGAACAAGGTTTATTGCGACTCTTTCAATTACACTGTGCGCAAGCGGATATTACTGCCAATATCCCTTTAGATGTTGAGCAACACATTAGTGTGCCATACCCACATAAAGGAGCACTGGCAGAAGCATTTTTAGCATGTGATGCTCTTACGACTTATCGTGTTTATTTGCATGGGGTAAAGAATCGGGCTTTTCATCGCTCGTTAATAGAAGTTCAACGTCAACCATTAAACATTGCACGGAAGGCAATCAAACAGTTATTGTTGATGTCTCTCGATGATCATTCTCATGCACACATCATCCAATTATCAAAGGCCATTGAGCAAACAGCCTTTACCTATTCTTTTGAGGAAATTAACGTCGCATTAGGGGTGATTGAGCCCATTTTAACCATTCTAAAACGTCGTTTGGATCCTGAGTCTATCGAATTACTTTGCGGTAAGTTGAAATAGAGCTAAACGCGATTAGGCTATAGCAAAGTAGCTCGATCCCTTCTTCAGCGATGTTTTTGACATCATGAACAAAGTGTTCTGCCATGATATGTCGCCAGAAACTTCCCATGCCATACAATCGAGAGAAAACTAATAATAAAACGACAGCGACAATAAGCAGTTGCATTGATTGTTCTTGGAGTAGGTTTGCCATCTGATTAATGGTATTTTTACCGCCTTGATAAGCTTTTAAACAAGCTAATATACTGACCAATGATGCTGGGTACACCCAAATTCCATGATGGATCATATCAAACCAATAATCCATTTCTCTAATCAACAGAGCAGCAAAGAAACCCGTAATTAGTGTTGCAGAGTAGGAGAGCGCTTGGTTTTTTTGACTCAAACGAAAAAAAGTAACTGTTGTGATGAGTAGCATTGTTAATTGAAGGCTTTCAGTAACAGAACGCTCACTTAGGCCGTTATCTAAAAACATAAAATCAATACGTAAGCTAAAATTAACTAAAAGACTAATGGCCATAGTCATTAATATTACTTTCAGTGAGCTATAAATATTTTTTTTACTGCTTGCAGTGGTTTGCTCTTTATGTGCTAAATCCAATGCTTGATCTTTTTCATTTACTTTCATTTTCAAATGCAAAACTTAATCAAAACTTCTATTGAACTTATTAGTATTAGTTCAACGTCTAATCATCTCAAAGTCATTTTATTGTAAAATCGAACGGTGTTCTAAATCGATAAAAAACACCCAAAGCTTTATTTTAAATTCATGATATTATTGTTAGCTAATGAGTCATATGGTAGTGCTCCCATAGCTCCACTCGGTCATTATCAGGTAAAATACAATAACTGGTTCGTGAAGCATTTTCAGTAACAGTATCTAGAAAGCCGTTTTGTTGAATACAATAGAGAGCAGCAGGGTTGGCGGTTGAAGTATACTCATTTGAATGAGTGACTCCTTCATGAAGAGAACACCCCATTATCATCATTGTAAATACGGAAAACACCATTAACATTTTTTTCATTTCTATTTCCTTTTATATCAATATTGTTTTATTTCACACGAGATTTTAAGATTACTTAGTAAGAGAATAATTGATTCTTATATTTATTATAGGAAGCTTTCGGTAAAATTCTGTTGATGTGTCGAAGTTTACCGAAAGAACTTTGACGTTAAAGTTAACATTTTGAAGTTACTGTTATATAACTACATGAGGGGTTATATTGAGACATTTAAAAACTTTAATCCATCCAGGAGTCGATCACTTGGATGGTCAATCGATGATTCAGCGTCGTGCTGCACGAGCTATAGCTTTAGATGGAGAAGAAATATTGCTTCTTTATACAAAACGTTATCACGATTACACTTTACCTGGTGGTGGGGTCGATGAAGATGAAGACATCATTTCAGCTTTGCATCGTGAACTGAGGGAAGAAACAGGGGCTGAGTCTATGCAAGATATTAAACCCTTTGGTTTATACGAAGAATTTCGTCCTTGGCACAAAGATGGCGCTGAAGTCATACATATGACCTCTTACTGCTATACCTGTGATGTTAAACGTGAGCTAGGTGAAACCCAATATGAAGATTATGAAATTCATAATGGAATGCGTCCAGTTTGGATGAATATTCACCAAGCGATTGCTCATAATGAAAGAGTAATACTTGAAAGCCCTAAGAAAGGGATGAGTATAGAGCGAGAAACTTTTTTATTAAAACTGATCGTTAAAGAATTGCTCAATAAATAGTTTGGTTTAAAAAACCGAACTTCCTATGGAACTCGGGCTATGTCAGATACGCAAGCGAAGCATCATCTTGTTACTCCTCAAGCGGTTTTAACACTAAACTGGTAGCATTTTTTGTTGAAAAGTTGAATAGAAAATTAACAGAGTTGTCTTAAGCAGTATTTTTCTGCTGGAATAAGGTTAGCTATTTTTAACATTATCACCAATTAATGTGCCTTTCTTCAAATATGAAATTTTTACTTCTTATTTTATAACTGGAATCCAGTCTACGTATTGTGTGATTTTGGTTTTGAGATGAGTTTGTGATGCTTTTATTGGGTATATTATAAATTGACCAGAGGTGGTAAAGGTTCCCAATTAACAAGAGGTTCAACATTGAAAGTGTCTTGGGCAGAGAAAAGCAATAAGGGTTCTTTTGTATTTGACTGTATTCCTTTCACGTCGACTAACTGTCTCAGAGCAAAGAAGCGATGGACATATTGTTGAGTTTCTTGAGGAAGAATAAGTTTATTAAAATCCCTGCTACCTGCTTTCTTGAGCGCTTTTGCGACTCGTCCTTCACCAGCGTTATAGGCTGCCAAAGCAAGGGATATGTCTTGGTCGAACTTTTCATATAGGAATTCTAAATAAGCAAGAGCTGCTTGAGTGCTAGCTTTGACATCAAATCTTTGATCGTTCTGTGATGTAACTTGTAGTCCAAAGCGCTGAGCTGTGGCAGGGATAAGTTGCCATAACCCAGCTGCGTTGGCATGTGAAATAGCATTAGGGTTGAACGAAGACTCCAGCATTGGAAGCAAAACTAAGTCTGTCGGTAAAGAGCGATATTTAAGTTGTTCAATGATGTGACTCACCAATTGCTGAGATGCTTCAAGTTTCTTGGATATTTTTACTTTGTGTGGTGCTAAAATTTTATGCTGCTTGTTAATCGCACTGTCACTTGGTTTAGCAATAGTGCTGGAGGAAATAATTGTAATAAATAACATTACAATAAATGTAAAAGTAATGTTTCGATGAGGTAGCCTCTGATTCCGAATACTTAATACACTGGACTTAGAAAGTTTGTTCTTCATAGGTGTGAGCCGCAGGGTGAAAAAATTGAGCAGCGATCTCTTGAAATGCCGCTGCAGTCGTTCCATTACTGATATTCTCACTCTTACATTGCTTAATTAAAGCATGCAAAACAGCCCATTGTTTGCGTGCAGGAGTTGCAATTGTTGGTGGTAAGGCATCGAATATTTTTGATACACCTTGTTCATTAAGGGGCACCCCAATTGAACTCATCCACTCTTTTCTCTCTTTTGCTGATTGATTTAATCGATTTAAAAGAATGACTTGCTCCTGAATGTTTTTTTCTAAGTACTGACTTTCAAAAGAAAAATAGAGTTTTTTCTGTCGCTGAAGGGTAACTAGTAGCTCCTGATAAAGCCTGATATCTTTAGCAATTGAGCGAAGAAAATGCTGAATGATTCTTGACGAGCTGTGTGTCATGACTTGTCCCTTATTCGGCTATTCATGACCGGTATGAAATTGCATAACTGCTCTCGAGAGTGCTTGGGTGTCAAGTTCAAGTTCACCTCGTTTGAGAGAGTTTTTAACTTGTTCCACTTTTTCCATATCTACATCAGACAAAGTATTCATTTCTTCTTGAGCACTACTAATTGCGGCCAAGTTTGCTTGCATAATAGGCTCATTGATAGTTTTTACTTCATTAGTATCTTCAGTTTGCTTGGCTGCTTGGTGGAATTTAGTTTGAGTTATGTGACCACCAGTAACTTTGTCAATTTTCATCTTTTGTCCTCAATCATAAGTTCTATTTCTAATAGGCGGCCGATTTCGAAGTATATTAAATACTTTCGTAAACTCACTTGGATATACCCAGCTTCTTTTTGTATACAAGAATGCCCTTAATTTGACGAGACTGTTATTTTATAAATGAGAATCTGAGCCCAAAATCAAAATTGTGTGTGAACTTGATTTAATCCGGTGACAAGCGCTCGAATTATTTTACCTGACTGTAAGTTTTTTACCTTTATTTGTTGATTCTCCTTACCTTTTTCTAGTGCGATGCCTTTCGTGCTGGCTATAAATCCAGCTTGAGAAGCAATAATGAGCACTTCATTACCTTTGTTCACCAAAGCGGGAGAGGTTAACACACTGGAATGAATAGACTGGCCGAGCCGAATTTGTCGAGTGGCTTCTAAACCGATTAATGCCTCTGTTTGCGTGTAGAAATTAGACTGGTTTGAGAACGTTTTTCTTGCTTTTTTTAAGTGTGAAGCACTGAGCTGTTGGCCTTTTTTGATGGTGTTCGCCGCAACGACAACGTCCAGCGTAATATTGGCTTTAATGGTGATATTAATGCGCCAAGAAGAATCTGCCGTATTACAACTCAGCATGCGTTTAAGATGGCCCACAGGAAGCACTTGATGATCTTGACTGGTAAAGGTTAATGGGGCAGAACATCTGGTTAGGTGTTTCGCTGACCGTGGGACCCAAATTCTATAATTGAGCTGATAATCTTGCCATTGCTGAGAGTGGGCTGTTTGAGCCACTTCCTGTTCAAATTGTTCAGCAGCCATGGCTTTGAGAGTGTCGATTGTTTCTCGGTTATTGCTCGAATCTGCCCGTACAGTTAAGGCGAGCATCAGGCTGCTGACGAGTATAGTAACTAAACAACATGCTTTCTTCCCGCCGCGATGTTTGCTTTCCGTAAACCGGAAGTTTGGCTTCCTTACCTTTTTGTAAATCATTGAAAAACCTATTTTTTATTTATGGCATGTATTTTGTTTCTATTTTGCTATCACTTGAGCCAATTAAGGAAAGATGCATGGCTATCTCATTCGAAAATGCGTTGGGTGTTCATCCTGAGGCGCTTAATTTTCGTGTTCAGCGTACCAAAGTCCTCGCGAGTAACCTAGCAAATGTTGATACGCCGGGGTATTTAGCTAAGGACCTGACATTTACTACTGTTATAAACCGTTTTTCACAAAGAGGCGTTCATAAATTGCAGGAGAAATTAAATATTGAGGCGAAATACTCAGTGCCTTATCAAAACAGTAATGATGGCAATACGGTTGAGTTAGGGGTTGAACAAGCCAAATTCACCCAAAACAGTATGGATTTTCAAACCAGTCTGACTTTTCTCAATATGAAGTTTAGCGGACTGGCAAAAGTGATAGAGGGGCGTTAATGATGTCATTTACCGATATTTATTCCATAACAGGCTCTGCTATGACGGCGCAAACCGTGCGCTTGAATACAGTAGCGAGTAATTTAGCCAATGCTGATGCGGTTTCGGCTAGCTCTGACGAAGCGTACAAAGCATTGAAACCCGTTTTTGCAACGGTATACAAAAAAACTCAGCTCACGACGGCTAATGATGTCTACCCAAATGCAGAAGTACGTATTGTGGATGTCGTGAAGAGTGCAGCAGAGGCTGAAAAGCGTTTTGAGCCTAGTAGCCCTCTAGCTGATGAGGAAGGATACGTTTATTACCCAGATATCGATGTGGTATCTGAAATGGCCGATATGATGCAAGCGACTCGTAGTTTTGAAACCAATGTCGAAGTACTGGCTAACGTGAAAAGTATGCAGCAAGGTTTGCTTAGACTAGGGCAGGGTAGCTAATGAGTATTGCACCGTTTAATGCTCTCTCTTCTGAAGCGCCCAGTACTTCGCAGTCAAGTATGCCGAGTGTTTCGAATAACCCAATGGAAAGCAATAAGGCCGCGTCGCTACAAAATGAATTTATTTCACTTATGGTGGCACAAATTCAAAATCAAGACCCACTGAACCCACTGGATGGGACGGAGTACGTGAGCCAGCTCGCCCAGTTCTCTCAGGTGCAAAGTACAGAAAATATGTCCACGTTGATGCAGAACAGTATGGTGTCGCTCGACAATATGCAAGTCCTTTCTACAGCGGGATTGATGGGCAAAACTGTCTATGTCACTGCCAATGAGTTCAATCTTAATCAGCAAACACAAAGTGGAAAAATAGAATTAGCTCATGCATCTAATCAAGTTACTTTACTGGTTAAAGATGCATTTGGACAAACCACCAAAGTGCCATTGGGAGCGAAAGGTGCTGGAGAAGTGTCCTTTTCTATTGACCCTGAGGAGTTGGGGCTCAAACCTGGGCCTTATTCCATCTCGGTCGAAGTTCAAGAAGGGCAAGCCAGTCCCACGGTTTTATTAGCGGGTACAGTTGAACAAGTTCGTATACCAAGTTCAGGTGGACCTACTTTAGTCAATGTAGAAGGGGTAGGACAAGTTCCGTTCTATCAAATCACTCAGTTTGGTGCTTAACCAAAATATGGAAATACAAGAGGTGAATTATTTATGAGTCTTAATATTGCACTTAGTGGTCTAGATGCGACCAATACAGAGCTGAACACCATCAGTCATAATATCGCTAATGCTTCGACGCATGGTTTTAAAGAGGGAAGGACTGAGTTTGCTGCCGTATATAATGGCATGCAACCTGGTGGGGTTCAAGTGGCAGCTATCTCACAAAACTTTGATAAAAATGGATCTGTAACAGGGACTGGTCGTGCGATGGATTTGGCGATCAATGGCAATGGCTTTTTCGTCACCAAAAACAATATGGGTCAACTGCTTTATACGCGATCAGGCGTGTTCGGGACAGATAAAAACAATGTGGTCATGGCCAATAATGGTGCAGAACTTCAAGGCTACAGTGTTGACGGTAATAATAAGTTGGTGACGGGGTCTTTCGGCAGTATCAAAGTCTCGACTTCTTCTTTGAATGCCAAAGCAACCGATGCGATGGATTTTGTGGCTAACTTTGCTGCTGGTGCGACGGCGATTGATCAAAATGTTCTCCCTTTTGATTCAACCAACCCTAACACATTCAACTCTTCCTATACCACTCAAGTTTATGACTCTCTGGGTCAATCTCATACGATTACTCAATACTTTACTAAAACATCTGACAATACTTGGCAAGTGAATGTCGAAGCCAATGGAGCTCCGACAGTCCCAGCAACCTCGCGTGAAGTGACCTTTAATACAAATGGCACCTTATCCTCGCCGACTGAGGCGTTTAACGTGACGTTTCCAGTGGCTGGTGCCGATGCAATCAGTGTGGATATTAGCCTTGCGGGTAGCACCCAGTTCGGTAACACATTCGGAGTGAGCACCAATAACCCAAATGGTTATACATCGGGTGAGTTGACTGGGGTCCGAGTAGAAGAAAATGGCATGGTCTATGCGACTTACACCAACGGTCAGTCTCAGCTTCAAGGCCAAGTGGTATTAGCTGATTTTGCTAACACACAAGGCTTATCGAAAGTCAGTGGGACTGCATGGAGTCAGAGTTTCAGCTCTGGTAGCCCTGTGATTGGTGCGCCAGGCAGCGGCACATTAGGTGATCTAACGCCGGGAGCACTTGAAGGTTCTAACGTTGACTTAACCAGTGAGCTAGTGTCGTTGATGACCGCGCAGCGCAACTATCAAGCCAATGCCAAAACCATCTCAACCAGCGATAAATTGACGCAAGCGCTATTCAACGCGGTGTAATGAGGAATACGTATGGACAGCTTACTGTTTACAGCTACGTCTGGCGCCAGTCGAGTTTTGAAAGCGCAACATGTACGCTCGAATAACTTATCCAATGCGGATACCTCTGGTTTTCGTGCCGATATGGAACGGGCAACCAGTGTGGCTTTGCCCGGGCAAGCGTTTGATGGTCGGACGATGGTGGTCACAAACTCAGCCATGACTCGCTTGGATACTGGTGCGGTCATGAAAACCGGTAGAGTGCTTGATGTAGCGATTACTGGGGAAGGTTACTTGACGGTAGCAACGCCATTGGGTGATGAAGCCTACACGCGAGCAGGTAACATGAGTGTGGATTCATCAGGAGCGGTGACAATCAATGGGTTTCCAGTTCTGAGTGAAGATGGCCAACTTATCCTCCCTGACTTTCAAACTGTTGAGATCAGTGAACGTGGCAGGGTTACCGTGATTCCCCCTGGAGGTGGCGCTGAAATTGAGGTTGGTGCCCTCAAACTAGTCAAGCCAGAAGCCGCGCAAATACAAAAAGAGACAGATGGCCTTTTGCATTCACTTGATGGTCAACCTTTTCCTACCAACGAAACGGTGCAAATTTCTTCTGGGCACCTAGAGGGAAGTAATGTCTCTGCAATTGAAGAGCTCATGAATGTGATGTCTCTAACACGTAATTTCGAGATGCAAGTTCGCATGATGAAAACCGCTGAGACCTTAGCTCAAGCCGGTAATAAATTGATGTCGGCGAGCTAGTCGTATTAAAGGAGTAAAATATGCACTCAGCATTATGGATAAGTAAAACAGGTATGGCTGCGCAAGATACGAAGATGACAGCCATCTCTAATAATTTAGCGAACGTTAATACTGTTGGCTTTAAGCGTGACCGAGTGGTTTTTGAAGACCTCTTTTACACCATTCAGCGTCAGCCGGGGGCACAAGTCGATCAAGTTAACACCTTACCAAGTGGTGTTCAGTTGGGGTCAGGTGTTCGTGTTGTTGGGACTCAAAAAGTATTTACTCAGGGCAATACTCAAAACACAACGCAAGAGTTGGATTTAGCGGTGATGGGCCAAGGTTTTTTCCAAATTGAAAATTCTGATGGGCAGATCATGTATACCCGCAATGGGCAGTTCCATATTAACTCCGAAGGCCTGATGGTTAATAGTCAAGGCTTGCCATTACAGCCATCAATTCAGGTGCCGGATAATGCCACATCTTTTTCAGTTGGAGTGAATGGCATGGTCACAGCGACAACATCCGATGATCCTACGCCACAAGCACTAGGCCAAATCACTTTAGCAAAATTTGTCAATCCAGCCGGTTTAGAAGCCATTGGTGGCAATTTATTTAGAGAAACGGCTGCCAGTGGCCCTGCGGCAGACCTTGCACCGGCTACCGACGGTGTTGGCAGCATTAAGCAAGGGGCATTAGAAGGCTCGAATGTTCAGGTTGTCGAAGAAATGGTTGATATGATCACCACTCAGCGTGCTTATGAAATGAGCGCTAAAGTCGCGTCAGCAACAGACGATATGCTTAAGTTCGTCTCGCAGTCCTTGTAGTAATTATTGGTGATGGTAAGGAAGAAGCAATGAAATGGCTTTCAAACAGTTGGGCAGTGGTCGTCGTACTGCTGGTGGGGTGTGCTGGGCGTGAGGAGTTTATTCCTCCTGAGCCTAATGCACAAGAATATGCACCACCAGTGCTAGATTATACATTACCAGAAACGAAATCTGGCAGTCTTTATCGTCACCAATACACCATGACGCTTTTTCAAGATCGCCGTGCGTATCGAGTTGGAGATGTCCTGACGGTTCAACTTTCTGAAGAAACGAAATCAAGCAAAAAAGCAGGCACTCAATTTGGTAAAAGCTCAGGTGTCGATTTTGCTGTACCGACCATTGGGAATAAAACATTTGATGATTTCGGCGTTAGCCTTGATGCCAGTCGAAACTTTGATGGTCGTGCCTCCAGTTCGCAAGGAAACAAGTTACAAGGTGCGATTACTGTGACGGTACATGAAGTGTTACCCAATGGTGTGCTGCGAATTAGCGGTGAGAAATGGTTAAGGCTTAACCAAGGCGATGAGTTTATTCGTTTAACTGGCATTGTTCGAGTTGATGATATTAATCGGAGTAATCAGGTGTCTTCTCAGCGAATTGCAGATGCTCGAATCACCTATTCTGGTCGTGGAGCCTTGTCAGACAGTAATGCTGCAGGATGGTTAACACAGTTCTTCAACAGCCCATGGGTACCCTTTTAATGAAATCACTTAATGTATTTTTTTGTTCTTTTTTATTTTCTCTGACGGTGGCAATGCCAATGCTGCTAAGAGCTGAAACGAGCGTTCCAATTATGGACTTGGTGGATATTCAAGGTATCCGAGAAAACCAACTCGTGGGATATGGTTTAGTGGTTGGCCTCGCAGGACAAGGTGACCGCAATCAGGTTAAATTTACTGCTCAATCGATCACTAATATGCTCCGCCAGTTTGGTGTTCAAATTGATGATTCCATGAATCCGAAGTTGCGTAATGTGGCTTCTGTTAGTGTTAGCGCATCGGTCGATCCAATGGCAGGGCCAGGGCAAACATTAGATGTTGTTGTGTCATCTATTGGCGATGCGAAGAGCTTACGTGGTGGCACGTTGTTATTAACTCCCTTACGAGGCATTGATGGGGAAGTGTACGCCATTGCTCAAGGCAGTGTTGTTGTTGGAGGGCTTAGTGCTGAAGGCAATAGCGGTTCCAAAATTGCTATGAATATTCCGACGGCAGGGCGAATTCCTAATGGTGCAACGCTGGAGCGAGAAATTGAAACAGATTTTAACCAGCGAAGTGAAATTACCCTAAATCTACGCAAACCTAGCTTTACTACGGCAAAAAATATTGTCCGTGAAATTAACACAATGTTTGGGCCTAATGTCGCGAAAGCGATCAATAAGGCACGAGTTGAAATGGAAGCGCCTATGGATACTCAGCAACGCGTCACCATGATGTCAATGCTGGAAGAGCTCAGTGTTGTTGAAGGCAAAAAGCCAGCTCGAATTGTGTTTAACTCTCGAACTGGCACCGTTGTTGTCGGTAAAAATGTTCAAGTTGGTGAGGCGGCGGTCAGCCATGGCAATCTTACGGTAAGAGTGTCGGAATCTCAGCAGGTGAGCCAACCGAACCCATTTGCTCAAGGCAATACCGAAGTTGTGAACCAAAGTGATATTGATATTGAACAAACGGAGGCGCAAATGCTGATTTGGCCTGCGGGGACAGAACTCAATACCATTGTTAATGCAGTGAATAGCTTAGGGGCTTCACCTTCAGATCTCATGTCAATTTTGCAGGCTCTCGATGAAGCTGGGGCTTTAAATGCTGAGTTGGTCGTTATCTAAGGAATCTGATATGAAGTTACAAGAACTGGGTAATTCTATGGATGTAAATCGTGTTCTTTATCATGACAATAGTGCGGTGATGAACATTAAGCAGCATCAAGGCAGTAAAGAAGCATTATCGACGATAGCTGGTCAATTTGAGGCGATGTTTTTACAAATTGTGTTGCGTCAAATGAGAAGCAGTAGTGATGTTTTATCTGCAAAAAACTCGCCATTTTCCTATCAAAATCAGGGTGTTTTTCGCGATATGTATGATGGTCAATTGGCGATCGAACTGGCTCAAAAACACAATGCGGGCATTGCACAGATGCTAATTAAGCAATTGAGTCCTGTAGAGCAAAGCCGCCCTGTTGAAGTTTCTCGCTTTATCAATGCTGCAAACGAAGGCCGCCATTCAAGCGATTTTGTTTCAGGAAGGAAGCCACCACCGGTGCATCTGACCGCAGTTGATGTGAGAGAGCGCATAACATCGCTCTTTTCTGCTGATGCTAAATCTGCGCGACAAGATCCAAACATGCTAGAAAATCCAATGCTTGAAGGAATTAATACTGATCCCCAAACGGTCGCTTCTCTAGAACAGGTACTCAAAGAAGCGGGGATGACAACAGCGTTTGCTCAACCGTTACTCAAAACAATGGAGTGGTAGATGAATCTTGTAAATATAGCCCTTTCAGGGTTAAGCGCTAACCGAGTAGCCTTGGGCGTAACAGCGCAAAATGTCGCGAATGTGAATACTCCGGGCTACAGTCGTCAGCAAGCATTATTGGCTTCTGTCGAAGGTGAAAAACATAATATTCTTAGCCCAGGAATGGGGACCGAAGTCACCAGTATTCGACGTGTGACGGATCAGTTCTTAGTCAAGCAGGTGTGGTTAAGTAATAGTCTCGCCTCTTATGCAAAAGGCTATAGTGCAGGCCTCAGTCAACTGGAAAATACTTTTGGTGCTGATGGGCTTAATCTTTCGGCTGGGTTGGACTCTTTAAATGCTGCATTGAATGATGCAACAGTCAAACCAGAGTCAATACCTTATCGTCAGCAAGTGATTAATGAAGCAGAAGCTTTGGCACAACGGTTTAATACGCTATCTGAATCGTTGCACAATCAAAATCATGATTTGAATCAGCAACGAGAAGCTGGGTTAGAAAATGTAAATACGCTACTTGCCAATATTGCATCATTAAATAAGCAGTTAGCCGAAATTAAAGGCATAGGTGGGAACCCTTCCCCACTTCTTGATGCGCGAGATTCTTTAATTGGTGAACTATCACAATGGGTTGAAATAAGAACGACGCCTCAACCCAACGGAGGCTTACAAGTTTCCCTTGCTGCTGGACAACCTCTAGTTATGGGAGCGGATCATAGTTTACTTCGCAGTATTCCTGACAAAAATGATACCGATCTTTCACACATTACTATTCAATTTTCTAAGCAGCAATTTATTGTCAATCATTCTGTTGGTGGTGAACTGGGGGCGATGCAGGATTACCAAAAAGAGATTCTTCAACCTCACCAAGTTGCATTGGACGATATGGCGAAAGCGCTCTCGCAACAATATAACTCCCGACTAGCCATGGGGATCGACCTTAATGGACAACCGGGTAAACCTTTATTTGATTACAATACGAATAGTCCAGCAGCAAGCTTGAGCGTTAATACTCTTCGCCCCGCCGATCTCGCTTTTTCAAGTGATGGAGCACCAGGTAATGCCGATGTACTAAATACTTTAATTCAAATTAGCAATAAGCCAGTATCGGTGACTGGATATGGTCAACTGAGCTTAAATGATGCATTCGGTTCAATGGTTGGTGAAATCGCTATTAAAGCACGGCAAGCTAATGCGGATTTGGAAGTAAAGAGTACTATGAATATACAAGTTCAGGCTGAACGCGAAAACATCAGCTCTGTTAATGGTGATGAAGAAGCGGCGAACTTGATGACTTTTTCTAATGCACACAATGCAAATGTAAAAGTCATTAGTACAGCTAATCAACTATTTGATTCATTGCTGCAGTTATTCTAGAGGAGATCGACATGAGAATCAGTGACAGCCAATTTAGCCAGATTATGTTACAGAGCCTACAGAAAAATAAGGCAGGCTTAGCAACAGTCTTTGAGCAAATGGCGACGGAACAACGCTTAACAAAATTGTCTGATGATCCTATGGCTTCAGTTAAACTGTTGAACTTAGAACGTGAGGAAAGTGCTCTAACACAATATAAAAAAAATGTGACTAATGTTAAGTCGGTACTGGAACAGCAAGAAGTTCAGTTAGATGCGATGAGTAACAGCTTGATTAGTATGCGTGAAAAGGTTTTATGGGGAGCCAATGGGTCACTAACGGACCAAGATAGATCAGGAATGATTATTGAGCTAAAAAGCTACCGTGATGCGATTCAATCTGCCTTAAATCACCAAGATGAAGAAGGCCATTTCCTCTTCTCTGGGACACAATCAAACCAAGCCGCTGTGACGAAAGTGAATAACGAATATACCTTGTTTGGTAACAATGATAAACGTGTTGTGACGGTTGCTAAAGGGGTATCAATAGAAGCAAATATTACCGCTAGTGACCTTATGAAACGTGACTCGGGTGATAATGTGCTTAATCAAATCGACGCCTTAATTGCAGAGTTTGATAAACCTGGGCCAAACTTTCAAGCGGAAGTCGGCGCGAGTCTTACGAGTATTGATGACATGCTAGGAAATGTTCTGGAAGCATTAACAGAAATTGGTGGTCGTCATACTAACTTAGATTTGTTAGACAGTGCACACAGTGAGAGTAGTTTGTTTATTAACAAAGTTTCCGATGAGTTATCTGGACTGGATCCCGCTGAAGCATCTGTTCGGATGAATAAGCTTTTAACCGCTTTACAAGCGACGCAAACCAGTTACGTGAAAATTAACGATTTACGCTTATTTGATCGTATTTGATTGTAATAGAGGAAGAATACTATGGCGATGAGCTCTGTCGAAGTCACTTCACCCAGTCTTCACTTGGGAAAAAGTGGCAAAGCATTAATTACGCCGACCCGCTCTATGGAAGCCGGTGGGAGCATTAAACTACCCGTTCCTTTAACAAAAATTGAAACATCAATTGCTTACTCGATTACTGGTATTAGACTTAATCAAGGACAGCAACAAGCGACTGCGGTACAAATTGCTTCTCAATCTCTACAGGTAATTGGCAAAGAACTGACAAATATTAAGCGCTATTTGATCCAAGCAATGCAACGCGGTTCTTCGAATGTTAATGGAGTGGAAGAAGAGCTAACACGCTCAAAAGCAATGATTGAAGAGCAAGTTGAAAAAGCACGTTTTGATGGCCGAAAAACAATCGACAATGAGCTTCGTTTTAAATTGGATCGTGCTGATATACGGCGTTTCTCGATCCCAGGGCTCAATGCTAACAGATTAAGTGATAGAGCAGAGCAGGTTCGTCTAGATTTTCCACAGGGTCAGTCAGTGATGATAAATTTTGATGGGTATTCTGAGCCATCCAAGATGATAAAAATGCTCGATAGAAGCTTGATATCTATGGGTATGAGAGCTTCTCTTGCTGAAGATGGAGCGATTTTGTTTGAAGCTCGTGATGCTACCTATCAGCTGATGCAGCAAAAAGTAAAAATTACAGGAGAGGGACACCGTTTTCCTGCTGGTCAAGCGAATGTTATGAGGCTTAAAGCGGAGCCTGATGGTGTCAAGGAAATGGTGTTTGATTTGGGCTCTCGTGAGACAATAAAGCAAGCTATTTCGAAAGTTAATAAACATCTCAATCAGGTACGAAGTAGTTTCGATGTCGCAAAAGCTTTCCACTCTGATTTACACGAGCAAATGCAACAAGTGCAAAGTCAGAGTTTACTCATCACTGATGAAGTGAATCAAAAACTGGAACAGTGGGCCGGAGCTTCCAGCAAATTTACGACTACATTTGAAGCATTAAATGCTCAAGCTAATGTACGACGTCATACTGCTGTTGCCCTATTAAAGTAGTCTGTCTCGGCACCTAAAATCTTTTAGGGCAGACACAAAGATCACTTATACCCAAGGAAGTCACTTGGGTATAGATGCACTAACCTATCTTTATCTCGGTCTTATTTGCCTATGTAATTTATAACCTTAGCAACTGATTGCTTAATTAACTTTCCGTCTATTAAGTTGGGAAAAGAGTACTTACTTGGCTATCCAAGATTATTTTGAGACGGTTAAGTCCTTGTTTTAAAATATCCTCTGTACTTACAGACATTAGTGATAGGCGAATGTGTTGAGATTCAAGACCGGAAACATCAAAGTAACTGCCACTGCTGGTTAAAATATTTTGCGTCTTCGCTTGTTGTACAAAGTGCTCGGCTTTCCACTGGTCGGGTAAAGGTAACCAAATGTGATAGCTACTGGTATCACTGCTAAAGTCAGTTAATACTTCTCTAGCTATCAGCTGCCTTTCTTGGGCAGTAATACGCTGTTCTTTTGCGAGTGTAAAGGCTTTTCCTGATTCAATAAGCTCTGTTGCTGCTTGAAAATTGAGTGGCGAAGGAAGCCAAATATTTGCTCGAATTGAAGCTTGTATCCTTGGGATCTGTTCGATCGGAGCTTTGATATAACCACACCTCATGGCTGGACTGATGGCTTTGGATAGTGCGGAAATATGAAAGGCACGGTCAGGAATAAAATTAGTGATTGCAGGAATAGGTTCTTCGTTGAGGAAGCCGTAAATATCATCTTCAATGAGCCAAATACTGTGTTTTTTAATCACTTGAGCCAGTTCTTCACGACGCCATAACGGCATAGTAATCCCTGTTGGGTTTTGGTGTGAGGGGATGAGGACAACCAATTTAGGCTGATGCTCCACAATAGTTGCTTCTAAGGCATCAGGAGAGACACCGTTGTCATCCATCGTCACGCCAACAACGTTACGTCCAGAAAGATTCGCGATGGCAAAAATACCAGGGTAGGTCAGTGCCTCAACTGCTATAGTATCACCTGGTTGAGTAAAAGTCTGAATCAGGAGCGAGAGTGCATGTTGAGCGCCATTAGTCAAAAGAGTATTGTCAATATTACCGCCTTCTAAACCATAATACTTAGCCCAATTACAACCTGCTTTTCGATGGGCCTGATGACCTGATTGTTCGACATAACCAATCAGCTCGGGGGTTAACCGCTCAGCAATAGTGGAGTACGATTTTTGGATAGCTTCAGCATTTTTGTGCAAGCACGGCTGAAGAATCGAAAAATTAAAATCATGGCCGTCTTCAGGTGCTTGAATTACCTGACCGAGCGCTGAGTTGTCACATACGTAAGTCCCACGACCAACATGAGACTCGACACGACGCTTATTAGCCAGCAGTTGATAGGCTTTGGCGATGGTTGCTGGTGTTGTTTTTAACTCAGCAGCGAGTACCCTGTGAGTCGGCAATTTTGTATTGGAGCGGTATTCGCCTTGATTAATACGTTTCTCGATCACTTTCGCGATATGAACGAACTTTGCACTACTCACAAATACTCCTTGGGCTGATAATTTGGATGACTATGACTTAGTTTAATAGAATTAATATACCTATGTCACTTTAAGGTGCTATGTCTACCCAAGTGATGCGATCCAAAAGAGTGTCTCGCTGAACACAATATCTTGAGATTACTTGGGTACATATGCCGTGTATTGAGTTGCCCAATGTGGTGCAAACACTGTTTTAGTAAACGATAAAGCCGTTACAGTAGTCTACTATAGATCATAATAAAATTGACATATGTCAATGTGATCGATTAAGGTGTGTCAATCTTAATCGATGTGATTACTTTAGGAGCTGAATAATGCGTTCATCTAACAACACAGTAAATGTAGCTTTCATTGGGTTGGGAGTCATGGGCTATCCAATGGCTGGACATCTAGTCAAAAATGGATTTAATGTCACTGTCTATAACCGCAGTGTTGCCAAAGCGGAACAATGGGTTAAAGAATATTCTGGTCAGTCGGCTGCTACGCCTTCTCAAGCTGCTCAGGGGGCAAATGTCGTCGCAGTTTGTGTAGGCAATGATAATGATGTTCGAAGTGTTATTTACGGTGACACTGGGGTATTAAATAGCATGAAATCAGGTTCTGTCCTTATTGATCACACCACAACATCGGCTGAATTGGCTCAAGAGTTAGCAGAAAAGTGTGCAGAAAAAGGCATTCAATTTATTGATGCTCCAGTATCTGGTGGCCAAGCTGGTGCTGAAAATGGCAGCTTAACCATCATGTGTGGTGGCCAACAAGATGCTTTTGATAATGTGTCAGAAGTGATGGCCAGTTATTCAAATCAGGCTGTTTTAATGGGTGAAAATGGTCAAGGTCAGCGCTGTAAAATGGTGAATCAGATTTGTATCGCTGGTGTTTTAAAAGGCCTAAGTGAAGCGGTATTGTTGGCACAAAAATCGGGTCTTGATATGGAACAAGTTGTGAGTGTGATTAAGCATGGCGCAGCAGGTTCTTGGCAAATGGAGAACCGTGCTGTCACCATGTCACAAGATAAATTTGACTTTGGTTTTGCTATTGATTGGATGCGAAAAGATCTCGATATTTGTTTGAATGAAGCGAAGAAAAATGCGCTGACTTTGCCGCTTACTGAAGAAGTGAATAATCAGTATCAGGGCCTACAAGAGAGAGGGTTAGGACGAATGGATACCTCGGTTTTAATCAAAGCTTACGACAAACTTTAACGAGATATTCGATCTTATTAGCTGCTTTTTTAGTTTCAGTTTTGACAACTTAAGTTTCTAACCCTTCAGCGATGATAAGCCCAAGTCATATGGTTGTATACCAATGATACTTGGGCTTTTATTTTGTTAAGTAGGACTAGATAGAATTGGCCGCTTGATTGAGAAATTCAAGTTGTTTTTTTTCATTTTCACTGAGTTGATACGGATCATCGGATAGGATATCAGCGTTAAAATGGCCAACCGGATAAACGCTAGCTTCTGCTTGGCCGTATTGTGCTTTTTGTCCCGGGAATCCTGACATCTTCTCGATAAAAATATTCCGTAATTCATAGCTGACATTACCGCTTGGTAATACGCTGTGAAATGCTTTTAAAGTCATTGTATGTGAGCCTTGAGATAATCTGTGCTTTTGTGTGAGTAGAGCGATGGCGGAACCATTCGTCTGATACAGGCTCCCACGTATCCGATAAATTCCTGTTTTATCGACTTTGAGTGTCACAGGAATGAGCATGTCGGTATTTTCGGCGTAACTTTGCCCGACTCGTATAATATCTGCAATATGTTGATATAGACGAATATCAGCGCTGACAATATCTTCACCTTGCTCAAATTCTGTTCTCGCTACTAACCTGATTTCTTCTGGCCAGTTAGCCTGAGAGGTTATTTCCCACCCATCACTTCTCATTGGGAGGTGGGTAAGTACCTGCTGTGTTTGGACATCAATAATATCGAGTGTGCTAGAAATTACAGGTGTCGATGAGCTGAGGGTGACGTTTATCTTATCTGGATAAAAGTGTCTGTATTTATTTACATTTAAAGCTGCTTGTGCATTTCCTCCTAATATAGGTAAAGGCACAATTTCAAAGCGATTCCAATGTAAATAAGGATTGCTTTCATCAGTGATCGGCTGTGAGTAGGCCGGATGTTGTAGTACTTTTTTGTGTTGGTAGGCGATAAGCTTAACGTTTTTCAAAGAAGAAATATGTTTCGCAGATGGCGAAGGTAAGTCTGTAAAGTGTTGTAGATCATTATTTGGTGTCGTAGCTAACATTGGCATTGAATTTGAACGCGCGACAACATTAATTTTTACTGTCGCTTGCTCTTTTGAGCTGTTAAATAACGGTTGTAAAATTAAGAACGAACTCAAGCCACTTATGGCAATGATAGCGGTAAGACGCTTTTTGTATCTCATGCTCTGAACCTCAATTAAGTGATGGTATTCCTAATAGTTTGAATGGCTTCACCAAATAATCTTTTATCTTACCAGAATAAATTCACATCTCGAAAAGTGCGAATATATTTAGCTCTTTATAATAGACTTTCTGATATTGGAGCCAAACATAATAAATGTTTGGCTCTGAATAACAAATTAAAGTTGTGATGCTATTTCTGACATTGTTTTTTGTTCTGAGTTTTGCACGTAAAGATATTTAGAACCAAACCATCCACTTTCTTGATAAGTATCTACTTTGAGAGTTTTACCATCTAATAAGGGAGCAGAAGTAGTACCTGAAGTGACAGGGCCTTGATGCTTTGCTCCAACCGTTCCTCCATGGCTGTATCCATCCCCCATGATCAGGGGGTAATGATTGGGTAACAAGTTGGTTACTGCTTTACTTTGTTCTCTTACCTCGCCGTTCATTGATAGATTATAAAAACAACTTTCGAACTCACCAGAGCTTGCAGAGCCGCATGATGAATGAATGGCGACGACACCATCATCTTTGCCGGGTAAAAAACCGGATGTTGCTTGCAAGAAATCGGTACCATTACCAACAAATCGAATTCTAGGGACACGGTTGTCAGGCAACATAGCAATTTGGCGAGCATTAGAGACCTTTAAGTCGTTCAGAACTCCCGTCGTTTCTTTTGAGGGTTTCTCACCTAACCAAAGTGAAATTGCATAGTTCATTGCGCTGTCATACCAATTGCTGCCCTCGGTAATATTAATAACAATATCAGCAAGTTCGGTGCCACCCCCCGCGCCAGCAAAGTCAAAGCTGGCGACAATATTTAGAGGGTTCAAGCCAGCATTAGCAAGCCAGTTCTCTTGATTTTCTAGCAAGTATCTTGCTACCAAGTCACCAGTTGAATGTGTCACAAGTATACAGCCAGTCTGACAAGTACTATTTTGCGATAATTCTTTTAGCTTTGGCCACACATAGTCACTGCTGATTTTTCCCTCAATGCGTTCATGTGAGGGCCAATCAATACGTGCATCAGCGTATTGTGACCAGAATTCTTGCCAGTAAAGGTCACCATCGGCTTCGACTTCTAGTTTTGTTGGTTTAGTTTGAAGCTGGCTTGCTTGAAAACCATGAATCAAAATAATTTTATAATTCCCCAATGCTGCATTTGATAATGCAGAAAATGTCATTGTTAGAAAAAGAGCTGCTATTGAATAGAATTTATTTGTCATAAAAACCACCATATTGACATTTGTGTTTTTTACATTTAACAAAAATGTTCTAGATGAGCAATTTATTTATAGTTATTTTAATAATTTGTAGGATGGTGGTCTTATTAATTGATTTGTTTTTACCTTTTATTTTCCAGCCATGCTGTGACAGTCTAAATGATGCTTATGTAATTAAATTATTATCTTTTGACTTTTGATTACTTATAAAGACTATTATTTGTATTTTTATTTCTAAATAAGTAATTTTATTTATTATTGTATGTAATTAAGGTGAAAGTTTAAATTTTCATAAAGCGATAAGCATGTGGTCTTATATGGTCTAGTATCATTGACAGAGTATCCGATACATAACATTGGGAGATGATATTTTATGCCTTATAAAGCGATTGTTTCTGATTTAGATGGAACACTGCTTAATGCTAATGGTCGACTATCCGATATCACAAAGACCGTTTTAACCCAGCTTTGCGATGCAGGGGTCGAAATTGTTTTTGCCACAGGTCGTCATCCGAGAGATGCTAAACTCGTTGCTGATTCATTAGGACGCAATATCAGTATTGTTGGGTTAAATGGTGCATTAACTTGGTGCGGTGAGAGTCAGAACATTATTGATGAACAGTATATTAGTCCCGAGCAAATACATAAATTATTGGAGTTGGTACAGGGCCATGATGTTCATCTTAGTTTTTTTGACCGTGAAGGGTGGAAGTTGCTGGAAGAAAATCAAATGGCTAAGCAATACGCTTCTTTCTCGGGTTTTCCCTATAAAGTGATTACAGCTGAGGAAATCAGTCAGCTAAAAATCAATAAGTTACTTCTTTGGAAAAACCAAGGGATCCAATCCGTCGAAGAGACGATTAAGCAGCACTTAAGTGGTCAACTTGAATGTTACCGGACCTCCGAACACCAACTTGAGATCGGTCCGGCTAATGTTTCAAAAGCCAGTGCCGCGACCAAGCTACTCGCTCAAAAGGGCATTTCCTTTCAGAACCAAGCCATGGCATTTGGTGATAGCCTTAATGATTTGCCTCTCTTAAGCCAAGCTGCGCAAGGCGTGATTATGCGTAATGCGATGCCAGACCTCGCTAATCAACTCTCTATGTTGCCCATCGCCGATTGTCATTCTACAGATGGCGTAGCTCGTTTTCTTCAACTCAAATTTGATGTTTAAGTCAATAACTTTAAAGGGTATATAAAATGAAGTACCTCGCATCCAGTTACGAAAAGTCATTTTACATCGATTCGCAAACAGAAGTTTGTAATGTTATTTCGAATACGTATATGGTTTGGGATATTGAAGGGGAGTTTATTCCTGATTTTATGCAACAAGCGATTGCGTATGGCTTTCGTGAACCGTGTTTTCATTATCAATATACACTGGAAGGTGAAAAGCTCTATAAGGAACTTAAAGTTGGCAGTATCGATATTCCTTATTTTGATTTTTCCAAAGCCCTTTCACCAGAACAAGCATTTGATGGCCTGCTTGAAGACTACTATCAAGATAAAATGATCTTTGATGGTCGACCACTTTTTAGAGGCGCAGTGGCAAAAATCGAGTCGAATCGATACAAAGTCATTATTATGGTCCACCATATTTGCTTAGATGGGACGGGTTTTCAGTTATTTTTCTCCAATATCAAATCTGCTTATCAAAGACTTATTCAAGGTGAAATGCTTTCTGGGGCAAAGCAAACCAATGAGCTAAACCCTCTCGCTGATGAGACGTCGAGTCTTGATGAGCATGAGCATGAGCATGAGCGATCTTTCGATGTATGGTTGAATACTTTGCGTAACGAACCTGCAAGAATTGAGTTTGGTCATGTCACTTATCCCGAACAAAGGCGTGTTGAAAGTGAGCATATATCCTTGGATCACCAGCTTAGCCAACAGGTTAAATCGTACTGCCGAAAAAATAGCCTGACCATAAATTTATTCTTCAAAGGGATGTATGCTCTGTTGGTTTCTAGGATCAGTAATCAACCTTTGATTACGATGACTTCACCGATGGATAGGCGAAACAAAAATACCAAACAAACGATCGGATGTTTCGTTAACACTAGGCTTGATATATTTGATCTTAAAGAGGTTAACACCTTGGATGATTACTGGCTGCAAATTAAGCAATTCAGTAAAAATACCAAAGCCTTTGGTGATGTTCCTTATATGGAATTAATACATTACCTGAAGCAAAATAGTGATCAACCTGAATTAATGGTGAGTAATGTTTCATTTGGTAGTACGGTTGGAATCAATGAGACTCAATCGCTGGAGCATAATTGTTTCATCACCCAGAACTACAGTTTTATAGATTTAAATACGGATATCCAACTTCTTTTTTGTGAAAGCAGTAGGCAGAGTTTTAACTTCCGTTTCGACTACTTAAAAACCTATGAACATAGTGGGATTTTTAAAGATTTCTTACCGCGTTTGAGACGATTGGTCGAATATTGTGTTTCATCGAATCAAGTGGAATTATCTGATCTTCCTTTTTTAACACCAAGAGATCTTCCTCTCCAAGAATATCAAGCGTTTCCTCAGCAATCGTTGGCTCAATTGGTACATCAATGGGTAGGCAGTACGCCCGAGGCGATTGCGCTAGTGAATTCCGTTTCGGGTGAAGCGATCAGCTATCAACAACTTCATAGCAAGATCTCCGATGTGGCTCATTATCTTAAGGAAGTTAAGGTTCGTAAACCACAGTCGGTTAACCCTTGTGTTGCGATCAACTTAACTTGTTTAACGGATACTGTGGTCAGTATTCTTGCGACTCAATATTTAGGGCTTCCATTTACTTGTGTGGATTGCAGTGCTCCTTTAGCGAGACAACAATTTGTGATGACTCAATTGTCGCCTATGGTGTTAATTGGTGAAGCGATCGAGTTGGAAGAAGGCGGGCATTTTGAGCATTTGGCTTCGTTAGAGGTGTTATCTCCTAATGCAACCTTGTTTGAACCTTGCCATGTCACTGAACATGACATCAGTCAATATATCTTTACTTCTGGAACGACAGGGCAGCCTAAAGCGGTTGAGCTGTCGCATCGTGCTTTTGTTAGCTCTTTATATGAGACAAGTGTGATTCCGGTTGGAAAAAATGTCCTTTATTCGGCAAACGAAGCCTTTGATGCCGCTTCCTTGCAGATGTGGTTGGCTTTATTGCACGGTCGCACTTTGGTGATCCCGGGTCGGAATGAAATTGCCAATCCAGACTGTATGGAACGCTTGATCAACGATCATAAGGTTGATCATCTTTTCCTGACCACAGGGCTTTTTGAAACTTACATGGCATCGACCAAACGGGAGATGTTTAACGACCTACAGACACTGACTTTTGGTGGTGATGCTGTCTCTAAGCAAGCAATAGAGCATGGCTTGGAGTGTAATATCCAAAACTTATTAAACCTTTACGGGCCGACGGAAACGGCAATATTTGTGACTTCACATCGTTGCTCACAAGAAGACCTTGTTGAAGGAGCGATTCCGATTGGCAAACCACGCCCGAATGCGCAAGTTTGGATTGTGGATGATCATGATCGTTTACTTGGACCCGGTATGGTTGGCCACATTATCGTATCAGGACCTTGCTTAGCGGAAGGCTATGTAGGCGCGCCAGGCCAAAATGATAAGTTTTGTGAACGAGTGATTAAAGGGTGCAACGGCGATCAACCTCAAACCATTTATCGTACTGGAGACTTTGGTTATTTCCGTCAAGATGGCGTGCTGATCTTCCGGGGCCGTCGGGATGATCAAATTAAATTACGTGGTTATCGTATCGAGCTTTCGGAGATCCGCCAAGCTCTCGAGCACATCCCAGAAGTCCAAATGGCCACTGTGATTCTTAAAGAAAAAGCTAATAATAAACAATTGCTAGGTTACTATCAGGCAGAAGAGCCAATTGATGTCAAAGCGCTACGTAAACAGCTTCATCATTGGCTTCCAAGCTATATGGTTCCAGCTCATCTTATCCATGTTGAAGAAATGCCATTGAATCGTAATGGCAAAATCGACAAGCAAAGGTTACCTGAGCCCGTTGAATCGAAGGAAGAGCAAGGTGAGTTGACGCAGCAGCAGAGAGTGTTGTTGCAACAGGTTTGTAAAGTGCTGGACTTGAATTCAGTGTCATTGAGTGATGATTTTGTTGACCAAGGGGGCGACTCAATATCAGCGATTCTTTTATCTGTGGCACTGGAAGAGCAGGGAATGCGTCTTACTACAGCCGATATCATGAATTTTCGTCTATTTGAAGAGATGGCTGATAGAATCTCGGTTGCGGAAGAGTCCTCGGTTGAATTGGGTGAAAAGTTTGGTCATTTCAATTTGCTCCCAGTACAACAGTGGTTTTTTGCTCAAAACTTTGCTAAGCCAGAACATTTCAATCAAGCCGTTATGATGAGGTTACCTGAGTCTGTTGAGCTTGCCAGTTTAGCATCGGCCCTAACTCGTTTAACTCAATACCATGATGCATTTTGGCTGAGATTTCATGACAGCAGCCAGCAGACTTTCTCCGAAATGGGCGATTACCATTTTGAACTGAGAGAGTTAGAGGGGCTGAATTGGCAGCATGCTGAAGAAGAAATTGCCCAATTAAACACGTCATTCGATCTGCACACTGGCCCTTTACTGAAAGGGTTACTCCTGCGTATTACGGACGAACAGCAGCCGATCCTTTATCTTTGTGCTCATCACCTAATTGTGGATGGCGTATCTTGGCGACGTATCAGTAGTGATTTTCAGGGCTTTTATGAACAAGGTGCTAGTTTTCAGCCAACACCTTATACCAATACACAAGGTTATCGTAAGCACTGGGATTGCTTCCGATACAGTGATACAGAAGTCGATTATTGGCTCAGCTCTGGTGCTAATATTTCACCCAAAACTGAACTAGCAAAGGATGTGAAACGAGGTCATTTCACCCTTTCTGAAGACGAAACTCAGGCCCTGTTGAGTAGTGCAAATCAACCATATGGTACCAATACCAATGAGTTGCTTATTAGTGCCCTGTATTCCTTCTTCGGCAGTAAAGGACGATCATTTAATTTGCTGCTCGAAGGGCATGGACGTAAGTCCTTCTCGGATGAGGTGCGTTGTGATGCTACGGTAGGGTGGTTTACCAGCATTTTCCCTCTCTGCTTACCAAGCCATGATGGTACTTGGCAGCAGTTAATCAAAAAGACTAAGCAGGCGTTACGCAGTCTCCCTTCTAAAGGGGAAAACTTCTTGGCGATTGCTTACGGTCATAACTCTGAAGAAGTGAGAAACGAATTCCAATCACTATTAAAGTTGCCGATCAGCTTCAACTTCTTGGGGCGCTTTGGACGAGGTGGTGATGAGGTATGGCAAATAGAGCAAAAGTATAATCAATATCTTGTCAGTGAGGCTAATAAACCACTACGTGCCTTAGATATTAATGCATGGGTCAGTGATGAAAAGCTCTATGTTGAGTTTGATATGGTTGAAAGTGCCTTTAAAGATATAAGTGTGGAAGAGTTGAGCCAAAATATTCACACTTCTATACAAGCACTTCTTGGACATTGTACTGCTGATGATTGTCTTGGTGGTTTAACGCCGAGTGATCTTACTGATACTAGCCTTGAGCAAGAAGTCATTGAAAATTTGGAAAAACAAGTGGGTCGATTAGAGAATATTTACCCAGCAACTGACTTTCAGCGAGAGCTTTTGTACTTTAATCGTGTCAATCCTGATTATCAGATTGACCAGCTTTACTTTGAACTGGATGGTGATTTAAATGAACAAGCCTTCGTAACAGCTTGGAACCAAGCTCTGAGCAAACATGACATGTTAAGAGCAGGGTTTGATGATACTTATACTGAAGGAGCGCCATTGGTCCTTATTCCTCGTCATGTCGAGCTGCCATTAACCTGTCAAGATTGGCAAGATAAAGATTGGGAGACAGAGGTTCAACATGCTGTTCTTAATGAGCGTCAGCGTCCATTTGACTGGTATAACCCGCCTTTGCTTAGATTACTGTTAGCGCGTACTGGTGAATCAAAACACATTCTGTTATTTACCTTCCACCATGTTTTGTTTGATGGTTGGTCGATGCAGATCTTTTTACGTGAGATCAGGGATGACTATGAAAAACTGGTAAAAGGTGAACCTCTCCAGATCGAACAACGCAGCTTTATTGGTTTTCCTCGTTGGCTTCGTGCTCAGCCGAAAGAGGTGTCAGCGAGCTTTTGGCAAGAATACCTTTGTGATGCACAAATGAATATGAGGTTTAAACCTGACATGCATGGTATAGATGCCAATACATTGCGTATTCACTCCGTTGTCGGAGCATTAGACAAACAACAAAGTGAGCAATTTAGGTCAGCGGCAATAAGCCATGGAGCGACGGTTAACCAATTTTGCCAATTGGCTTGGGCTGCTACGTTGTCTCAATACCTAGATAGCAGTGATATTGTTTTTGGCACCACAATGACTAACCGGCCGATGGATGTTAGTAAAGTCACCGAATTGGTTGGACTTTTTGTTGCGACACCACCACTTAGGATTCATCTCGAAGGTACTATTTCTCAGATGGTCAAAAAGTTGAATGTGGATAATCAACAGCGTATCGATCATGCGTTTTATGATCTTAACCATTACGACGATGAATGGCGACCAACTGCACCATTTGGAACATTGTTTGTATTTGAAAATTATCCTGAACAGAAAGGTGAGGATACATTGAGTCTAACTTTCCGACATTTAGGTACGGTGAGCGGTACAAACCATCAAATTGTTTTGTGCTTATTTCCTGGCGAGTCTTTAACATTTAGTTTGTATTATGACTGCTCTGAAATATCCGAAGAATCGGCTTCTCAGATTGCCAATGATTACCAAGCGAGGTTAATTAAAATGACTCAAGCAGAAAGCGCTGGGGACTTGATGGATTAAGTAAAAGTTAAGTTACAGATAGGCTGCCCAAGTATTTTGTTGTTGCTTGGGTATATCTTTTGGACTCATTAAATGATATTACCTTCACTTGTTCTACACTAAAAGTATTCCTTCATAGTCGAATAGATAGCGTGATTATATGCAAATAGGTAATGCCGCGCTTGTTCTCTCTGCTGTTGGTGTAATTGGGCTTGCTTGTCAATGGCTCGCTTGGAGAGTGCGCCTGCCTGCGATTCTTTTCCTCCTACTGGCTGGTATCCTTATTGGGCCAGTTTTTCAGTGGCTAAATCCTGATGAATTATTAGGAGAATTATTATTTCCTCTCGTATCACTAGCGGTTGCTGTCATTTTATTTGAGGGCAGTCTGACACTTAATCTGAAAGAAATTCGTGGTGTAAGTGGATCGGTATGGAAGATTGTCTCATTTGGGGCCATTTTTTCATGGATTGCTACGAGTGTAGCGACGCATTATTTGTTAGGTTTTAGTTGGGAATTAGCCGTCTTGTTTGCAAGCTTAACCATAGTGACGGGTCCAACGGTCATTGTCCCAATCTTAAGAACTGTGCGTCCAACAACAAAACTGGCTAACATTTTACGTTGGGAAGGGATATTGATTGATCCCCTTGGAGCATTGTTTGCTGTTATGGTGTATGAGTTTATTGTCTCACATAGTGCTATAAACAGTGTTGAGGTATTTGCATGGATTGCGGTGATCGGTGTCATTATTGGTTCATCTTCTGGTGCTGCAGTGGCAAGTATATTAAAACGTAGATGGTTGCCTGAATATCTTCAACCATTCTCAGTACTTATGGTGGTACTAGGTGTTTTCTCACTATCAAATCAACTTGAATCGGAAGCAGGTTTACTCAGCGTAACAGTCATGGGGCTATGGCTTGCCAATGCAAAAGGGATCAACATTCAACAAATATTACATTTCAAAGAGCACTTAACCATATTACTGATCACTGGGTTATTCATTTTTTTAGCTGCTCGCATCAGTATTGAGCAGTTTACTGCATTAGGCATTGGCGCTATTTTATTATTTTTGTTTATGCAGTTTATATCTCGCCCTTTATCAATCTTCTTATCTACAGCTGGCAATCAATTGTCTTTTAAGGAAAAACTCTTCCTATCTTGGGTTGCTCCAAGAGGTATTGTTGCTGCTTCTATTTCTTCTTTGTTTGCGATTAAACTCGTTGATAATGGTCTCAGCGAAGCAATGTTACTTGTACCTATGACTTTTATGGTCATCATAGGTACGGTTGTTCTTCAAAGTTTGACCGCAAGAAAAGTGGCGTCTCTACTCGGTGTATCAGAGCCTGCCCCTCATGGCTTTTTCATTATTGGTGCTAATCGTGTTGCAAGAGAAATTGGCCTAGCCTTAAAGAAATATAACCGGAAAGTATTGTTAGCGGATTCGAATTGGGATTACATCAGCCAAGTGAGGATGCTTGGTATGGATTCCTACTACGGTAATCCTATTTCTAGCCATGCTGATGATAACCTGAATTTAATCGGGATTGGACAAGTTGTAGCACTGACCCCTGATCAACATTTTAATATTATGGCTTGTATGCATTTTGTTGAGGATTTTGGTGAAGATAAGGTGCATTGCTTACAAAAAAATCGTTCAAGTGTTAATGAAAAGCACTGGCTTGCGGAAGAATATCATGGCAAGTTGCTAATGGGAGGAAATGTCAGCTACAGCCAATTAGCAAGTTTATTTAGCCAAAATGCAGAAATAAAGCACACTAAGATAAGTGAAAACTTCACTTATGAAGACTATAAAAGGCATTATCAAGATCACCTCGTTATCCCTCTTTTTTATGTTTTGGAAAAAGGTAAAATCCAGTTTTGTGATGTGTCTGAGCCAGTCGCTATTCCTAAGGTATGTACATTGGTAGCCTTACATCAACGAAATCAAACAAACCGTTCTTCTGGTTAATGCCGGAGGACTTTGCATTGCCATATTTTCACTATCCCCCCTTTTATTGATTATGTTGATATTAAAATTGATTTCGAACCAACTTATCGCAATACTTGGCGATTGTTTTAGGTTATTTGGCGTACTGAAGTGACGGTGAACGGAAGTTCAGTGTCAGTGAAGATTACGTTTGATGATTGAGTGCTAATGGCGCTTTTTTAATTACGAAATTAATCGTGCGAAATCCGATAAACCTTCTATGTTAACAAGGTAGCTAAGTAGACTTGCCTTAATTTACTAATACTAATACTAATACTAATACTAATACTAATAGATCTTGAGGTCATTTGGGTTAGATCGTTTTTTAATCAAATTTTAATGTGAAATGGAATCAAAAATGAAGAAATCAATGGTGCTTGTAGCCGCTCTAACAGTACTGGCTGCATGTTCAGACGAAGTGGGTACAGAAAGCTGGTGTAAAGATATGCGCAGTAAGCCTAAGACAGAGTGGACGACAGAGATTGCGGTAGACTACGCAAAACATTGTGTTCTTGAGGACGGTATCGGTAGTGAGCAATGGTGTAAAGATTTAAAGGATAAGCCTAAAGGTGAATGGACCGCGAATGAGGCGACGGGCTTCACTAAGCACTGTATTTTTTAAAGAAATAAAGAAATAAAGAAATAAAGAAATAAAGAAATAAAGCCTAAACCTTCATGATTATTGAAGGTTTTTTTTGAGACACCTAATCACAAATAAAGCATAAGTTTTGGAAATACATTAATTCTCTATATTTTTATTTCCTCTTAAAGCATATGAAATATAGATGGTATTTCTTGTTAATGATTACTTAAGATAGGTGTTTTTTTATTTATTATTTTTTATTCCATATAAAACAGTAGCTTGTTTTTTATTTAGGCTTTTTGATTTTTATATTTATACATTAATTTTTTATATTTAAGTATTTTCTAAATAACTGGTATTTTTTATGCTTGGTTTACAATGACCATGATTGATTATAATTTATTATATTGAGTTGAGGTTATAATGAATTATATTTTATTTATATATTGTTTATCTTTTATTTCAATCATCTCTTAAATGTTTATATCAGTTTTGCTAATCATAGAGATACGGAGTTATCTAATGAATCGAAAAAGAAATTACCCTATATCCATTTTTACTTTAACAGCTCTTGCCGTTACTGCTGTTTGTAATGCTGGCACTTATAGCCCTAATGACCTCTTTGAAGGAAGATTACCTGGTCATGACTCAAATATTGTCCTTAATACATGGAACGGTAATTTTAGTAAAAAGATTTATTTGCCAGCATATCCATCGCATGGTGATACAGTTTCTATTAGCTCAAGAGCTACATGGACGACCGATATAGAAGGAGATATTCTAGGTATTAATTCAATAAAAGTTAAAACTAATGAAAAGATAGACCTTGTTTTTGATAGTACATTTAAATCTGCTTGGCGTATTAAAAATGAATCGACGCCTAATACAGTTGGTAGCCAGATTCCCAATGATAAAAAATATGTAGCTTATTATGTTAAAGATGCTAACTGGGCTAATTTATTACACTTGCCGGTGTATAGAGGCCTCACAAAACATATTGTTGTAAGATCACAAGCAGGTTTGGCTACCTATATCGATAACGATATGATCGCAAACTTAGGTCAAAATCTCAAAATTCTGAAAGGAGAGTATTACGCTTTTGAGTGGAATGATACTAAGGAAAAATGGGATCTAATAGTAGAACAAAGCTCAAATAAAGAAGTAAAAACCGATAACATACGTGATCTAACTTTCTGGGATTTATCTGTTGATACTTTTGTTAATGGTACTGGTCTATATAACAATGGCCGAATGCAAAAGCCAGTCAAAATAAGATATAAGGCCTGCTTGTCTGAAGAAGCAGATAATGATGATTGCAATTTAGTAGATCTCACAAAAGAAGAAGAGCAATACTACCTCCACTTAGGTTTATATGGAAGAAATGACTCTAATGAGATAGATGATCTGGCGGATAATGATGAAATCTTTATTGATTATGAGAAAGATGAACGATACCAATCTAATTTGGAGGGCAGAAATGTTAAAGATACCACACCGACAGATGAACAGATAGAAGCAGTACGAGGCCATAAAACTACTACTTTTTGGGTGAGGTATAAAGCTAAGTCAAGTCATGATCAAGAAACACTCAATATTTGCGCATTTTCTCGTTGGAGAGATGAAAATGGAGAATATATTGATGATGCTGATACTCAAGACTGTAAGTCAAATGGAACAGGGAGCATTTCACGAGTAATTTCAGTTATAGATGGGAACTATAGAGGCTATATTAATAACAACCCTGATATTACTAGAGAACAAATGCTTCCTAAAGGGGTATGTACAACAGAATCTCAATGTAATGCTCGACCTGGATGGCGAATTTATAACGGTTGGACACGAGGTATTTCTTATCTCAATGCAAATTTATTTAAGTATTCATCACGCCGACCTCATCATACATTCAGACCTGTTGAGAATGCTAAGTCAACCACTTTAGCAAGAGGTTGTGTCCAAGATGCTAGAGGGGGTAGTGACTCTAAAGATGATGGTATTTGTACTAATTATGTTGAGAATGGTGGTTATGCTGGCGTGAGCTTCTACACCACCGATCTTCAGTTTGGTTCCACGAAAACAGTACCTATTTCATATTCGACTGAAGATGCGGATGCATCGGGCTTTGTTCCTAGAGATAGAGATACATGGCAATTTGATACTGATGTTATAGATCCTAATCGTGCAGGTTCATTTTCTGTGTTTAGTGTCTTACCTGTAATTGATTTTAGAAGTGGAGACACAGGTAGATTTGTTATTTGGGAAAACATAGATGGTGGTCATTGGTCTGCCTCAACTCAGAATTCGAGCAAGCAAATATCATCTATTATTGAAGATAATTATGGTAATCGATTTAGATTTAGTGCCAAGTTGAATTATGAGCCCAATATGGGAGCCGCGGCTAATATATCTAAAGACTATGTTTTATCTCGCATGCAAGAGGAAAGATTTGAGCCAATAATTGATTAAAACCATTAATATTCCCCGAGTGTTTAACAATCACTCGGGTATCCTTCAAATTCGATTTTAAAACTTTTATTTTGATCAAGATCTTGACTTAATTAAATTTAAAAAGACTTAAGTCAGATAATCATATTTTATATTGGTGGTCCATGAACAATTATAACTCTGAATTTATATTAAATTCGAAGATATCACGTAGAAAATTCTTAAGTAGAAGTGTTTCTATCGCAATCACTGCAACTTGTTCTATAAATGCGTTAAGTGTTTTTGCGAAAACCTTTAATCTAGATGAAGATGATCTTATCACTCTATTTTCTCATGAATTTACAGGCTTCAACGGTGAAACACTCGATCCTGTTACCGGAAATTATATGCTTGGGAATGGCTATCGTGCATATAACCCGACACTGATTCGGTTTATGTCTCAAGATTCATTAAGCCCTTTTGCCGAGGCAGGTATTAATGCTTATCAGTATTGTAGTGGGGATCCAATTAATCGAAGTGACCCGAGCGGCCACCTCGATGGATTAAAGCTTGGGCTTGGTATTTTTGCTGTTTTAGTTGGTATTGCAGGAGCAATCGCTGCACCATTTACTGGAGGTACATCCGTTGCTATTGCTGCTGGGGTAATTGGATCGGTTGCTGGAGCAATAAGTGGTGGATTGACTGTCGCTTCGGCTGTGATTGCAGAAAGGAACCCTGATGTAGCAGATAAGTTAGACATTGCTTCTTGGGCCTTCACTGGTATCTCCTTAGTTGCAGGAGTTGTCGGTGCTGCTGGGAGTATTTACCAAGGTAGCAAGGCCCCAGGATTTATTTCAAAGCTTTCAAAAGGCAAGTTAGGTCAGTCGAGACTGAAAGTTGAAATTAAATTTAGGCCTAAAGGTCAGGTCAAAGCACGTCGAATAGCTTTGGAAGCAGAAGAATTGACGAGTGGGAAAAAGATTCTTAATACTCGACAAGCGGTTACTCCAATTTCAATGAAAGCTGGAAAAGATGTTGTGTTCAAGGCTCCTGAAACTGTTGATAAAATTGAAAAATTTGGTAGAAACGGTTTTGTGGGGAGCCGCATGATAAAAACTTACACGCCAAAGCAAGGTATGGCATCTTGGAAAGGAGGTTTAACTGCGGCGAAAGCGGTGATTGATCAAGTGGGCGCTATTGGTACTGGTGGTATTGGTATTGCTATGAAAGCGATCGCTTTAGCAGAAAAAGAAACCACATTACCTAATCAAAACTTTGCTGCACTTTCACATATGAGCGCAAATCAATATGTAGACAGAATCAGCGCTCCAGGCTTGTCAAGAACTAGTATTCTTAGTGCTGAAACAAATCCGGCATCAATAAATTTACAAATACGTCAGGGTATTTTCACATCTTAGAATAATAGGGAATAAGAACAATGAGTAATAAGTTTGATATTAGTTATAGTAACAATTATAAAAATTTAGTTTCTGGCAGTGTTAATGAAAGAAATGGCTTTTTTGATTTTTCTACTGGTGTTGTAAATATTATTGGTAATGATTTAAAAGGTCCAGAGTTAAATGTTTCACTCAGTTTTGATCACTTCAAATCTATTGATATGGGATTGGGGCAAGGATTGAAATTTAGTCTTCCATTTTTTGATTGCAGCAATGCAATATTACATACGGATCAAGGTGTATCTGTAAAATTATCTGATCGTGATCTAACAAAGCCTATCGAAGCTTGCCTCGATAATTTTAAAATCTCTAGTTTAGGTAATGTATTATTAGTAAAATATCATGATGGCTCAGTGGATGAATTTACGAAGACGCAGAAAAGTGATTATGCATTTTTGACTAGAAGGAGTGACTCAGCTGGAAATTCTCTTACTCTCGACTGGAATGATACACAATTAATAAGCATTATTGATGATAGTGGTTTTAGGTATTTATCTATTGATAAAAAAAGCAGCCGTGGTAGAGAAATAATATTACTCGAAGATCGTTATTATATTTATACTTACTTCAATCGTGCTTTTAATAAAATAGAGGTAACTACACCATATTTCAAAAAGTCAGGATACGGAGAGAAGCCTAGATATACGCTTAATGTAAAAATGTCCACTGATGTGCAATATCACCTTATCGAGAGCATTGTTTCACCCAATGGAGCGAAACAGTCTGTTGTTCACGGCGAGCGTGAAGGAGAGGCTCTTAAAACACCGACTGGTAATAAGATGGCGGTTGTTAAAGAGCATCGCATTGAGCATGGTGATAAACTATTAAAACTAACAAGCTATGATTTTAGACCGCCAGTTGATGATTCCAGCGATTATGACTATAAAAATCAATATAATGCTTACGGTTACAATGCACGAATATCCAATAATCAAGGTAGTGATCCGACTTACTCTATTATCAAGCCTTACTTCTATAAAGTTATCGTGACTGAACAAGACCATCTCAATAACGAGAGTGTCGTGGAATGTATTTATGATAAATTTCATAACCTTAGAGAGCAAAAGAAAATATATCAAGGATGTACTCAGACTGAAACTTATCACTATTATCTAAATGATGAGTATGATATCTCAAAACAAGATAAGCGCTTAAAATTAGCACATAAAATTGAAAAAACCTACAGCGACCTAACAAAAGAGAGTTTTACTGAGACCTACGAATACAATTATGATGAATTTGGTAATATTCTTCATGAAATAGATCACGTTCAGAATGTACGGATTGATTATGAATATTACGATACTCGAGATGGAGAAGATGAGGGGTGTCCAAAATATGAAGATTTTATTTATTTTCTTAAATCACAGTCAGTTACGGATCTAAATAATAATCTCACAATGCTAAATGGATTTGTATCAAATTCACGAGATGTATCAAGTAGAAAGTATACAGCGATAAATAATGCTATCTATCTTGAGTCAGATAGTAATCCTCACTCTAATACCAGTATTGAATTTGACTATTATCGATCAGGTCAAAGTCAAGGGCGACTGTTTTATCGGCTAGTGACTAAGAATGGTCAGCAATGTACCAAACAGCAATTTGATTACACAGATGATAGCTCAACTCTTATTGTAAAGAGGACCACAAGTGCTGAAAGTCTACCAGGTGAGCAGTCTTATACTTCGCTAGAACTTGATAAATATACAGGGCAAAAGTTGCTGATTGATAATGCAGGAACTGTAGCAAAAATGGAATATTATCCTGATGGACGTCTGAAAAAGGAAGTTAGCAGCCCTAATAGTCCCAATGAATGTGCTCGAGAATATGAATATTTTGATGATCTGTCTATGACCTTAACTCGGGATCAGTGTAATAACCTTAAACGCAGTTTCTTTGATGGTTTAGGTAATATGACCGAAATTCAAATATCGGTCCCTAATGTTATTAGTGATTTTGTTGTTGAACGAAGAGAATATAATTTGTTGGGGCAAAAAATCAGCCAAACAGTAATAGATACCTCACTGAAGCCAACCCAAACAGGGTTATCAGTACAAAATAATACATGGGAATTGCAAACGAGTTATCAATATGATGGTTGGATGAATGTATGTCGTACAACTAGGCCTGATGGAACGATTCAAATTAGTGATTTTAACCCCATTACTCAGACAACAATTTCAGGGATTGAAGGGCAAAGCTATCAGCAAAAACAAACAATCTTTTCTTCTAGAAAGCAGATAGATAAAGTATTTGATCAGAATGGTATATTACTTACGTCCTCTGAACAGACGTTTGATGAGTATGAAAACCTAATACTCCAATGTGATAATTTTGGAGTTGTAACAGACTATCAATACGATGACCTTGACCGAGTCAATCTTACAACCACGAAGTATATTGATGTAGAAGAAAAAAAACGTGAAGTGACCAGAGAAATAACATATGGACCATATCAGGTAGGTCAGGATTGTATTACGTCGATTACGGTTAACCAGTCTCTGCTAGGAGAAAATCACTATGATGCTTTCTCTCGTTTAAGGGTTCAAAATATTAACGGTAGTGTTTCTATACTAAGTTATCAACCGGGAAGTATGGAACATTATCAAGTAACTTGTCCAGATGGCACTATACTTGAGGCGAAATATGATCCTGAATTTAATGTCTATACAAGAACTGGGTCTAAAGTACAAACTCCCAATCTTAGAGGTTTAATTCAAACTGCTTTTGATGAAGCAACAGGCTCATTTGTGGAATATACACACCGTTTTGATGGGTTAGTTGCAAAAGAGTCATTAATCGCAAGTGAGTCATCGGATAATGTAACAAACAGCTATGATTACACTTTGTTAGGAAAAGTACTTGCCAGCTCTGTAGTTGGTGGTAATTTTGATATTGTTACCTACGATGATTTGCAACGAATTGAAAAAGTTGATGATGGAATTAACGTTGCACAATATTTAGACTATGATGCATTTTCTAGACCACAACGAGTTGAAATAACGGGGGCAACTCCAACGACGATCCAATATGACTATTCAGCTCTGCCTGATATGATGGTCACAACGACAGAGCAAGGCCAAGATGTTTTAGAAGAGATAGAGCATTACACTAAAGATGGTTTGGTTGAGAATAAAGTGACGCGTTTAGGTTCCCAAGAACTGGTTGAGTCTTTTGAGTACGATGCCATGCGCCGTTTGGTTAATTATTCTGCCTCAGGTAGTCCAGAGTTATTACCTAAAGATGAGCTTGGCAAAGCTATCTTGAATCAGCATTTTATATTTGATGATTTTGGGAATGTTTGTGAATTGAGAAGTGAGATGCATGATCAGACAAATAATGTGTCAATTTATCGATATAATCCTGATTATCCAACACAATTGTACTCTATTGAACACAGTAACTCGGCTTATCCAAACATTAACTTTAATGGAAAGTATGATGTTAATGGAGCACTTAAAGAGGATCAAGAAGGAAGGCGACTCCAATACAACCACTATGGGGAGTTAGTTAAAGTCTTTGATCAACAAATGCAAGAATTAACAAGCTACGAATATGATGTTATTGGGCGTTTGAGCAAGCAAAATATCCCAAATCAGCCAGCGATTAGATACTATTATGCAAATGAAAACCTTATTTATATGCAACAGGGCGATTTTGAGGTGAGTCATTCAATGGTTAATGGACGTATCATTAGTAAGAGATTTAATACATTGAATCAATCACTTATCACTGATTACTTGTGTAATACTTCTAACTCACCATTAAAAGTTAAAAGAGGCAACTCATCTGAGCAATATTACAGCTACATGCCATATGGTTTAAGAATGTAAATGTGTTTTGGTTAGATAAACGTTAAAATCTTGAATATATTAAAATTAACGTTTGTCTCACTCTATTTCAAATTCACTTCCACGATAATCTTAGCTCTGTAGTTTTTATGGATTCGCGGACTTCTTTGGTCCGCGGATCCATAAATCCTTAATATAGAGCTTTTTCAGCAACCTTTTCCTGCGATACAAACCGTGTAGTCATCATTAAAACAACGTCCGTCAGTAGTCCCCCAAGTACCATGACTGACAGCTAATACCTTACATTTACCATGTTCTTTTAACTTATCCGTCGTTACTGAAAAATCAGTGTAGGGTGATTTAAAATTAAAGTTTAGCCAGTCATAACTACCAAATGGAACGGTAAGCTCTGAGCCATCTAATGGAAATAGACGGAGATATTCCATTTGTTTACTATGCCGAGATTTCCCTTGGACATTAAAGACAGAGAAGACAGAACAATTTCCTTCTGGACAGTTAGGGTTAGCAGTGTGATTAATGATCTTAAAAACTTTTGGAGTAAATCCGTCACGTTCAACGAAGTCTTGATTACCATTACGGAAATAACATTGTTGCTCAGGTGAGCAGCCAGCAAAATCTGGCTTCTTATGAGTTTGGTTTGAATAATCAAGTAAACGATTAAAGGCTTGTTTTTTACTATTTTCTATTTGAGGTCGAAAACCTTTAGATTCATAGATATCAGAGATAATTGCTGTTGATCTATGATTGTTGATACTCATTAAGTTCTGGTCAATGAAGTGGGCAGCTAGGATAAAATGGGTTTTTGTTGAGGGGTGCACAGATCCACCAACAATGGCTTTATTGACTAAAGATGGGCGATATGGGATCAGTGAGTCTTTAACAAAACCGTCGATCGGGCCTACAGTGACCGATGCAACACCAGCTGAACCTGCAGTTTCGTTTATACCCCGAAGATTGAAAACACCAAGAAAATTACTGCTATCATTAATACTTCTGACGATGGAGCTATTTTCACTTGGCTCATTCTCTATTGTTTTGGGTTGGCCCCAGATTTGTGAGGACAAATCATGTTGGTAATAGTTATTGTATAAACCATCAGAAAATCCGTATTTTACTCTATTGTAGGTTATATCTTTTAACCATTTTTCGGTCGCAATATGGATGAAATTAATATGAGGATATTCATTTTGTAGTTGGACATAAAGCTGCCAAAGTTTTTGATTAAAAGCAGTAATTTCAGCTTGAAAATCTTCAAAGCTGGTTTTGGTCACTCCATCTTTGAAAGAATGATAAAGTTGAGGGGCGATAGTAATATCTGGTAACTCAAATAGCGCAATAGCAAGTTTTTCTTGTTCTTCAAATGTAAGTTTGGTAATAAAGTCTGCGCGAATAGAGCGTGCTAAAGAATTGAAAACGATTGGATAATCTTCTGGAATCTCCCCTCCAGCCATAGCCATAAAATCATTTCCTCCCATTAAAAATGTGGTTAATATTCTACGTTCTTTGGTAGCATCTAATAGTTGGGATTTTAGGTGTGGTAAGGCTGTGGTTAACTCATCAACTAAGTTAGGAGACATTGGGAGCCCTGACGGCATAAAAACGATATCAATTCCGAGTTTATTGAGGTGTATTGCTGAGCTTAGATTTGCATCAAACCTTCGCGAAATACGCATGCCTCCAAAAGCATAATTATTGACTGGGATTCCTGTTAAAATTGAGACATAATCCGGCCACATTAAACCATCAGACCAGCGACCATTATAGAACGGCCCTTTTGGTAAATCACCTCCACTGAGAGCAAAGGAGTTATGGGTATCAGTTAGACTATCGCCAAATAAAAACATCTCCTTATAAGGGGTTGTGTTTTTTGGTAGTTTGGATATTGTGACATAATAAGTTGGAGTCTGGTTGGTACTTGGATAATAGTTAAGTAAAAAACGGTTGTGCCCTGATATTTGCTGATTACATTTATTCAGTCTTGAGTCGTAATTGTAGGAACACCAACGAATAACCATGTTATCAACGATGAATGTACCTTGCATTGAGCCAGCGCCAGAATTTGCAGCAATCTTATAGTTAATGGTGTTATTACCAATAATTAAGGATTGATCCTGGTTTCTTTTCATCCATTTTTGGTATTTAATTGCCGGATTACCATGACATGATTCAAAGTCTAATGCAGTAAAGTTGGGCCAAGTAATTGCTTTACCCATACCTGACATATTAATGGTGAAGTCCAAAGCAGAAGAAAATTTCATACTCCAATTACTTTTAGACCCATCTGCTGATACTGCATTGGGATAAAGTTTAGTTTGCGTGCATTGTTCCGGTAGTAAAAGGCTAACAACACCTTCTAAAGCCACAGTTTGTTTAGCTTTTAAAGTATGACGGTCAATAATATGTTGTAGATTTACACTGGATATAGGAATAGATTGCCCCGTATTGTTCTTAAAAACAATGTTTAATGAGCGTGTAGGCTCGAGAGCATAAGAGTTGAGTTGAAATACAAACAGGACTGACAAAAATAGATTTCTTATGAGCTTTGATACCATAATATTTACTACTGATAAAATAATTCAATTAGGGGCTATTATAAAAAATAACTTAAGAATTAAGATGAACCATAATAGTGAATTCTATAAATAAAATTATATTTTGATTAACTTGGAAGTCTCAAGTTACTTGTTGATTATACATCAATAATAACCATGATATGAACAATGTAAAGTCCATAATTTATTTTAATTAACCTTCATTTTTTTTAATAAATGAAGTTTTCTATATTTTCTATTTTAATGCTAGGTTATTTGCTCTAATAAATTTGCTACTGATTATTGTTATTTCTTCATAGTTGCTATACCTTAATTGAAACAATAAAGAATTATAAGGGTATCTAATGAAAAAAGTAAAAAAACCACCTTGCTCCTTACTTCTCATACTTTGCTTTTTTTCTGGAAGTACAATTTCTGAACAAGACAACGGTCCAATTTTTTGGCAATGCTATTATAATCCTGTAAGTTGTTTTTGAATCTATAAATAAAGTCTTTATATTGATTTTTAATTTCACTTTTCAATACACCAAAGGGAGTCAATATCTTCCATAGGATGATTTTTATTCTACTTTTGAACAGGTGATTTATGATAGTGACTGCTCTTTCAAGCTTTTACATTTAGTATATTACTCTAAAATCAAAGCTATTATTATCTTCTGCAAAGTCTGTGATTTGAAAAACGACCCTAAAAATTTAAATATTCTATGATTTAACTTATTTATTTATCTAAGTAAGATATGTTGAAGAGATTATTTTTTTTGTTCATTATTTTTCTTGTCCAGACTACGTCTTTAGCTGGTATATCTCCTCCTCCTTCGCGTTGGCAGCCTGAGTATACAATGAATATCCTTATATTAAAGGATAATACAGTTGACATGGATGAGAACTTTTTAGAATATGCTCAAGCCCGAGTCTCACTACTTAACTCTGTTCTAAAGCGTTCGCGAGCTAATGTAAAAGCAAAACTTGTAGGTGCAAACACTTTAGATATGGCTTTTTATAATATTGAAGATTTTGCGTTCAATCAAAGTGTCAGAAAAATGAAAGAAGATAAACATGCTCATATTGTATTCTTATTTAGTGAACTAAATTTTGACACCTCACAATGTGGTCTTGGTGCTGTTACTAAAGTCAATGAAACGGCATATTCCGCTGGGCGTTATGAGAGTTTTTTCTGTTCAAGTGGCGATACGTTTGTTCATGAAGTCGGCCATAATTTGGGGTTGACCCATACTTCCAATGAACACAGTCTCGCTCAATATGCAGCAGGTCATGGTACGCTTTTTTGGGTGACAGTGATGGCTTATCATTTTTATCATGGAGGTTTGATTAGAAAACAGATTTTTTCTAATCCCGAAGTGCAGTGTGATACTTTTTCCCAGTGTGGTGATACTGAAAGTGCTGATGCCGTTCGTTTTATCAATCAAAATGTTGGGCGATTTATAAGGAACAATTAAACGAAGTGATGAGAATAAGATATTCATACACACTACTTACAACTATAACCATTCTAATTTTAGTGATTGGGTGTTGTTATTATTTGTCAGATGACCCAGAAGAATACCGAATCGTCGTATCTGAAGCAGGGGTTAAAGCACATGAACCTATAAAAAAATCTGGACAACTCCCAGTTAAAAAGCCAACTCTTTTTAGAGATATTACCGATGTGGATCCTGTATCTTACCTTGGACAATATCACGGTGTCTTCAGTTTAAATTTATCCGCTTCAAATAGAATCTCAATCGGATCTGTTATCCGATTACAATTGCCAGACGAAAAGTTACAACTTAAAGTTGTGGATATCTATCCGGATGAAAACCGTTTAATTTATGAGTTTCAGGGGGAAAGCGGTGCAAACAGCCTACTTGTCTTTTTCCCACAAAATGGCCGAGCTTATGTTCGTTTAGAAACAAAAACGATGCTGTTTGAAACGGATCTTGATTCAAATGGTGTTGGGTATTTTTATAACCTCAAGGAGGCTGCCATAAATGGTTTGGCATCCCCCTATATAAATGATGAAATTAAGCTTCCTTTGCATTTGAAGGCTAATCTACGATAATAACAGAAGGAAGTGGGTACTCTCCTTTTTTCAACATAGTTTCTGCATAGCTAAACCCCACTCGAGCCCGAAAGACGGCGATGGGTGCAAGTGAGGTACCAGCTAGTTTAGAAAATATGCGCTGTGCTTTCTGCTTAATTTTAGAAATTTGAGGGTGGCTGAAGTTTTGAGTTGGTGCTCTTGTCTCCTCTGCAAACCATGTTGTTAGCTCTGAATCATTATGATATTGAGTTCTTCCCATTTCATAATGAGAAGTATTGACTTCTGTTAATTGAGTATCACTGCTTGCGTATTTATATTCTACCGAAGTAGGAATAGTGACATTTGCATCGGCTTCTAAAAACATGCTTGGGTGTTTATCTATTCCCTGAAGAGCTGATTCAACTAATTCCGACAAATATGATATTGAATGGCAGAAGGTTACAGGATCTGCTTCTGCCAGAACACCAATAGCAAACCCCAAAGAACAGCCTGCAATAGAACTGCTGATATCTCCTGCTAACCATTCACCTAGGTTAGTCGTATCTTTAGCTGCAATTTCGACTAAAAAGCTGCCTGATAATGGTGTTGCCTTGAAAGAAAGCTCAGGTTTATGGATTTTGCTTAAGCTGTGTTTGCCAAAAACGTGGCCAAGTTTCCATAGGTCGAGTTTACTTTCTATACCTGCAGTAAACTTTTTAGCGTAAAGATTGTGCTGTTTAAAGTATTTCCACTGAGATCCACCAACAGATTGTAACTGAAAAGGCAACTTACCACCGTGTTTTCTGACCATCCTAGGAGAAATATCTACACCTGATTGAAAAGGTTCATTATCTTTGAAATGAGGTAATTTAGCAGAGGAGACTTTTATCGCATCTCTAAATGACACCGATAACCATATGGTTGGCATGTTACAGTCTAATTGGATATCTTCCGTACAGTATCCATTGTTTGATTTTTCCCATGGATTCCCTTTCATTGCTGCAATTGGTGCTGTTATCGAAATTTCGATATCTAATTCATCACTCAAAAAAGCAAATTCTGGATTGGTCATATCAAGCCCAAGTCTCATTAGCCAAGAAAACTTTCCTTGACTAGCAATATGATCATTTATTGTATAATAGTCTGGCCAGCCCTCAAGAGTTGCCAGTTGACCACTCATGAATCTTAACGTTTCTGGTTTGTTTTTGGTATGCATTGGCAGAGTAAACAGTAGACTTTCTAGTGAGACTTCGTGTAGCTCCGTGGCCAACATCACGGCATCTCTAAAGCGAGCACCAACATCTCCAGTAACTTGACAGAGAGCAGGGGACAAACCAAATAACTTACAACGCCACCAATTGAGTAAATGGCCAAGCTCTTCGAAATAAAATTTATAAAAATCTTCACTTTGTAATGAGACGAGGTCCTTGTTGAGAACAATCATTGCGTGTTGTTCATTAAAAATCATAGCAGCAGGCCGGGCTCCCAATAGTTGAGTGTCCCCCCAATAAGGCATTCGAGCATTTTGATAGATAGGATCTTGAAGTACCTCTAATAATGCCTTATTTACTTTGCGACTTGTCCAAGCAGTAAACTTCGGGTTTTGTTGAGTGATCTTGGCATAATCGGCTCCAAATGCATGCCTAAACAGTGCACTGACTTCATTATTATAGCGATTGATGATAATTTCACTTTGTGAGGTAGGTGGTAGATAAAATTTCTTTTTGGCTCGAGACTCAACCTCTGAATCACCTTGCCAAAAGTCGTAGGGAATAGGGGAGAGTTGTGCTCTTAAATCAACCAAACTTTGAGACGCAATGTCTCTAATTGGTTTTTTATTTTCAGATATTTTCCATAAACCCGTTTGACGCAGGCTTTCAATGGCTTCGTCTCCTAAATGGTTGATCGTATCACTCACAAATTCTTGCAGAACTTGACCAATTTGATCGTGTGCTAAGTAATTCAAGCCATGAGTGATTAACTTTAACTTACTTTGGTCGAGAGGTTTATCTTCGGTTTCTATTTCAATAACGCCTTCTAATGCATCACCTACTGGCCCCGTTAACCCTAGTAGCATCTTTCTTAAATTTTTTGAACTAGGGTGATTGGCATAAGCCGAAATATGATCTAATTCTTTATCTAAAAAAGGGATTGCTTTAAGAGAATTAAGTACAATTTGATCGAGATTAGATTCCATTTCATAGTCTTTTATGGCTGCGTTGTAGTCAACGTGTGCCTTTTCTAGGTTTATGTTATTTTGGTTAAGAAGTGTAATCAGTTCTTCGAGAGTTTGATTTTCTTCTTGAAGTAGTGCTCTGAAATGTTTTGTTCTTCTTTCCGATAGTGCTGAGATTAAATTCTGTTGAGCAAGATTTTTTTCTATACTGTCTCGTTCATTAAGTATGCGCTGATTAGCTTTGCTCTCCGCATCAAGTGCAAAATATGCTTTGGAAATATCATTGTATTGTTTCGATAAAACAGAGCAGGTGATAATGCCTGGTATGTTCCACCATGCTAAACCACAGGTTAAAGCTCGAGCTTGATATTTTGAATTACGAATCACGCTGAGATCTTTTAAGCGTTTAGCATAGTCTTTGCTACTGATTTGGTCTTCGAGGCTGATGTTATTAATCAATTTTGACAGGTGAGAAATCTTTTTATGTTTATTTTTTATGGCAATATTAAGGCCTCTCCTTCGGTAGAGTTGATCAATATTGCTTAACATACTGCACCAATGGTGAGGGTTATCATAACCAGATATGCCCCATATTTTTGTGTGTTGTTGTCCGCAAGTAAGAGGCTTTGCAATATTAATACTATTAGAGGAATCTGTGATATACGCCCCTTCTTGATACCAACTTTGCCCTAAAAAGACCCAACTCATTCTATTATTTGGCTCTAAAATGTTTAATAGACCGTTAGGGAGGGATACATCGATATTATAAGGAGCACTCATCGATACAATGACTCTAGCTCCTTGTTTGACCTTGTTAGGCAGAACAATACTCTGTATATTATGCCCTGATTTTATGTTGATAGTAACTTCGTTATGACTGAATAGTAAAAGCTTGATAGGTTCAGGGTTATGGTTCATTTTATGCAAAGAGTTATCGTCAGCGACAGTTATTTTCTTAGAATAATCCGGTTGCCAAATACAATTCTTACCATCAATTGAATAGCATTGTACATCACCGTTACTGTTTATCCGATACCAAAGAGAGATGCCTAGTGGTGCCCCATCAAACCATATCATCTTGCTATTGTTTACTTGGTCATTATAATTGTTGGCACTAGTGATAAATACAATAAAAAAGCTTGTAAAAAAAATAAATAACGTAATAATCTTCATAACTAAATTTTATATAATGCGTTTTTTTTTAAAATACATTCCTTTTGTTTCAGTAATATTTCAAAGTGCCTTTTAACTTTTTTATAGATTTCATTTATCTTGAAGTAATGCTCTTTTTTATGTTTTATTAATTTTACTTATAATTAAATATGACATTTATTATATTTTTTTGATAGTAACCATATTTTGGTAAGTATTTATTAAAAATGCTCAATTACTAGATTTACATCGATAGTATAAGTTTTCTTGGTGACCGTTGGTTGTTGAACATAAAAAGTGATACTGCTCCTAGTTTATTAAAAAAAACACTTACCATTTTTAAAAATGCTACACTTTTAATATGGTTATTGTTCTTAAATGATTGAATTTAAAATAAGGAGTTAGCTATGAAAAAAACAATTTCATTAGTACTGGTTTTTCTTTCTTTTTCAATAAATGCTGGTCAAAATAAAATTTGTGATACATCAAATATGGAGCAAGTGATATGGCAAAAAGTTGCTCCCAATCCTATCGTAAGTCGTGGTTTAGAGTTGTTGCTTCATCAGATCGGCTTTCAAGCAGAGTTAAAGCAGGTGAGGAATGTTCTGACACAGTTTGTTCGTGGCAACGAAACACACTATGCTATTGAATTTGAAGTTGAAAATGGTGATGTATGGAGTGGGGTCGTCTTTGATAACCATAGAGGTGAATTAATGGTGGAACAAAGTGTAAGGAATCGAGAACTTTGCCCACCATCAATAAGTGCTATTGCTAACTAAGGTGTGATTTGTGCGCGCTAGTTCATTATCTATAAACTTTAAAGCAAGTGTCGATTTTTATATCAGCGTTTGCTTTATTTTAGGTTAATCGCCGGTTTATAGTGTGGCGGTAGTTTATCAAAAAACCTTTTTACTCCGTGCAGAGTTATAAATTAAATCCAAAAAAAGAAATAAATAAAGCAAATAAAAGCGAGAAGGGTTGCAGATAAAATCGGATATATAATATATGACTCTTGTTGATGAGTTCGTTGAAAGCACAGACTTACTAATAAAAAATTATATACAACAAGAAGAAAGCTGATTATTGCGCCGTTATTGAGTGTTAAGCTAGACAATTGAAATAAGAAAAATGCTAAGAGTAAATAATCTATAATGATAAGCCAAAGAAAGCCCTTTCTTACAGAGTCTTGTTTTTTTGTGCTTTGAACGTGTTTAGCCATGAGTTATTTTAAAATATTTGCGCTTGCTACTTCACAAGCGCTTATGTTGATTTGATAGTTATAGTTTATTAAAAAAATCGACCTTATTCAGTTACCTTCGCTAAGATTTTTTGCCTAGATACTGGTTGGTTCATTGTTGCATTATGTTTGGCTTTGTCCAACTCACTGTCGTTATGACCGAATAGTCCCTCCAACATTTCTTGAGCTGGTGTAGTTAAGATAAATAGCTCAATGCGACGGTTTTCACTTGATTCTGGCTGTTCTGGGCTAAGAGGTAAGCGACTCGACATTCCAGTAACTTGAAAAATACGACTCTCTGGCATCCCCCCGGTAACAAGTGTACTTCTTGCCACGCCGGCTCGAGCAGAGGACAAGTCCCAATTTGAGCGTTTACCTAGATTATTCTTAAAAGGTATGGAGTCCGTATGGCCACTAATAATCATGGCATTCGTCACTCGTTTAAAAACAGGAGCAAATACCAAGAGTAAATCTTCAAAGAAAGGAGTCAATGTTGAATCTCCACGAGTGAACATATTATTATGTTTATCATCTTGAAGTACCAATCGGAGCCCTTGTGGCACAACGCTGATATTAACATTGCCTTCTGCGCTGCTTTGCTTGACTAACTCTTCTACTATTTTTGCTAGTTGAGCCAGTTGCTCTTGTGTATCGAATTGACCCGGAATAAGGGCATCCATTTCTGGACCCTCACCATTTCCTTGAAAATACGAATGGACAATGTGATTTGAGTCATGTTGACTTGGCACTGATGAATCTTGTGCCAAGTCGATTGGAGATATACTCTGCTCGGAATCAAATGGATTACCGTAACTTTTATCGAACACACTTGAACTGTGAAGGTGGGCCATTATGGCTTTTCTATCTTCTTTATCTACAACTTGCATTACCCAAAGAACAAGAAATAGTGCCATTAAAGCAATCATAAAGTCGGCAAATGCGACTTTCCAAGCTCCTGAGTGAAAATCCTCGTCATAGCGTGTCCGAGCACGTTTAAATACCACTTGTTCCTGATTTTGCATTATCCCTCCTGTTCAGCTAGCCATTTCTCCATCTGGTTAAAGGTGGGTTTAATGTCTAACTGAATATGTTTACGACCAGCATCAATTGCGAGAAGTGTTGGTTTTTTGGCGACATAGGCCACCAATGTTGCTCGAACACATTCGAATGCTGTCATGTTACGTTTGACTCGTTGAGCCATGGCATTGCTGAGAGGATCTAAACAGCAGTAACAACCAAATATACCGATAAAAGTTCCTACCAATGCTGCTGCGACATGGTAGCCAATTAAGGCAACTGAACCATCAATAGATTGCATAGTAATAATGATGCCACCAACCGCTGCAAGAATACCGAAGCCTGGTAGTGCTTCAGCAGTTCGTTGCATAGAGCGTGAAGGCAATAACATTTCAGTTTCAATGGCATCAATCTCTTGCTCTAAAAGCCCCTCTAATTCATGAGGCGACATTTGCCCCATTGCCATTAAGCGCAAATTGTCGGTAATAAAAGAAATAAGGCGTGGGTCTTCACTGACTTGTGGGTATGCAAGAAACATCGAGCTTTGTTCCGGTGCTTCGATATGTGAATCAAGAAACTTATAGCCTCTACTCCTTACTGTTTCAAGTAAATTGTTCAGTAGAGCCATCAGCTCCATATAGTATTCATATTCTTCTTTTTTACCGGCGATTGTAGCACGTATTTGCCAGCGCATTTCTTTTAGAACTTGCGGTGGGTTACCAATAATTAGTGACCCTGCGGTTGCTCCTATAATAATAATAAATTCAGCAGGTTGCCAAATGGCACCAAGGTGCCCTCCTGCCCATACGTAACCACCAAAAACACAAATTAAAACGGTAATGGCTCCAAAAAATTTTTGCATTTTGTCACTCCTAAGACGACAGTAACTGGTTGAGTTGCTTTAGTGCTTGCTTGTGCAATTGACAAATCCGTGGAGGAGTTAAGTCAAGCACAAGTGCAATTTCGTGTAAGTTGAGTTCATGTTGGTAAAATAAGCTCAGCAGCAATTGATCACGAGCCGAAAGTTTATGAAGAACACTTTCAAGGCTTCGGCGCAGGTGTTCATGCTCCATTCCGTCATATTGTCCGCCAATAAGGCTGTCTCCACTAAACTCCAGAATTTGATCGAGACTTTGCATCTCTCCTGCTAATGCGGCATTTTGCCTACGCATATAGTCTTTCTCGTCGATATTCAAAGCTTGAATCAGTTCACTATCAGAAGGAACTCTTCCAAGTTTTCGGGTCAACTCTCTCGTCATATCATTTAACTCATGAGCTTTTTGCCGAGTGTTTCGAGACCGCCAATCTAAGCGGCGAAGCTCATCCAATATTGCTCCTCGAATACGACATACTGCAAAAGCAGAGAAATGAGGGTCATCAACATCCTGATAGCGTCTTCCTGCCTCAATTAATGCGAACAGTCCGATTTGTTGCATGTCATCAAGACTGCAATGAGGTGAAACATGAATACGGAATTGGTTGACAACCCGCTTTACCATTTTGAGGTGGCGCTGCAGTAATGCGTTTTCATCAAGCGGAGGGTAAGGTGGTGTTGAAATTTCTTCGGTTTGATAACTTTGAGACGAATTCATTTCCAGCATGACCATTCTCCCTTATTGGATCACAAACTTGGTCACCAAAACATCATCGATATCTCTTACAAGATCAGTCTTGGCAAAGGTTTCAAGTAAGGTTTGTTTAGCTTCTGCTTGGAGGTATTCGATAGCGTCAGCTTGTTGTAATTCATCCAAGCTCTTTTGACTGAATACTTTGATCATCGCGTTTTGTACGACAGGTAAATAATGATCGATATTTTTCATTTGTTCTGGACGGCGAGTTTCAATAGCAAGTTCAAGCATGACAAAATGTGAGCGTTTCTCCCCTTTAATACTGACAATAATCTTGTCGAGTGTATGAAAACGAGGTTCTTTACTTGCGAGTTCTTCTTTATCGAAAAACTGAGATAATTGGCTAGCACCTTCGTCGATATTTAAAAGATTTTTTTGCTGAGTCAAATACCAAATACTGCCTGTCACTACAGCGAATGAAACCAGTGTGATGGTGATGATCATACTAATAAAAAGTAGGATCATTTGTTTTTTAGTCATCATATTTTTCCTTGGTGATTAATTAAGCATGTGTGTTTAACCAATGCTCTGAGTGATAGAAAAAAGAATCCTTATTCGTCAGGGTAGGTTGGTGATTTGTCGCCACTGCTACTTCTTCATCGCTGTATGAACGTGAAGAAGAATCTTGACCTGACTCAGAGCCGACGTTGACGTTGACATGTACAAAATGCTGTTCTTGTAGCTCTACTCTTAATCGTTCAGATATTTGTGCGAGTGCTTCTCGGGTTGTTGCCATATTAGCGTTGAGTTGTACATTTAGACGATCGCCCTCGACACGCACTAATATTTCTAGCTTTCCTAAATCTGGTGGGTCGAGACGAATTTTAGCCTCTTGAATATTTTGTTGAGCTTGCAATGTTACTCGGTCTTGAAGGACCTGCATCATTTGATCCCCCCAGCGGCCCGAATGGGTATTTACTTTTATTGCTGCCCACTCTCCGCTATCTACAACGACCGAAGTATTTACAGATGGACTTTGGGTAATAGGTAGCGTATTGGTTGATGATTTTTGTGTGTTGTTGACGGCAGCCGTTTCATTGTTTGGCAAAAGAGCCTGAACTTGAAGCGCATCAGAAGTCATTCCAATATTCACAGGTTTGGTATGCATAGTGATAATATTTTGGCCATTGTTTCTATCCATCTTGACCAAATTTTGATGGATCACTGAAGGTGTGTTTCCAAGCACTAATAGTCCCATACCACTTTGGTCAGTTTGTTGTTCATTTTGACGTTGATCCCCGACTGAATTTTGTATAAGCCCGGATGAATCACTACTTGGTAAGAAAGTGAGCTTAAAGCTTGGAATAGAGTTTTTTATCGCCTTATCATTTGATGTTGCTAAGACAGCTTCGGATAGATCGTTTCGTTCTATTCGTTCTGTTGTGAGCTGCTTGCCAAAAGCAGGATGAAGTAAAATATTCGGCGCTATCATATTGGTGAACATCATAGGACGATCCCTTTTGGTGTAGTGAATTGATACGCCATTGCTCGATCTTGTAGGCCACGAGCTTGCTGCATTTCTTGTTCAATTGTTTGAGTGGCAGTGCGTAATTTTTCGCATGCCTTGTTGTGTTCCGCTTTGAGTTCAAGAATAGCTTTGGTGAGGTCAGGGTGGTTTGGTACTTTTTGACCATCAAACAATAATTGACGTAAGAGTAAGTCATAACGTTTTAATGCTGCCCAATCTTGCGCATCGGCTGCATAGCGAATTTGGCTCGATAACTGGCGATATTGTTGGGGCGAATGTTTATGCTTGTTGTCCAAAACTGACCCAGCCTTCTCTAATGTTACCCATGACACGCTCGACATTAGTTAAACGGTCTGCGTCATTATGTATGCTTGTGTAATACAACTCGACTTGGCAGAACTCGTAGAGTTGATGCAAACTTTGTGCAATTTCACCTCCATTCTTCTCATCTAATGCACTGCTTAGCCCAACAAGAATATTCATACATTTATTGATGCTATTGCTTTTTTCTTCTAAACGATTAGCGACTAAATGACCGCGTACACGCTCAACTTCATTGAGTAATCCATCGATAAGCATGACTACCAGTTGGTGAGGGTTAGCTGAAGCTGCTTGAGCATCAACATCGACTTGTTGATATGAGTCGTAGCCGGAATCCATGAGCATAAAACTTCTCCTTAAGTATCTTAGCCAAACATTGACATGGTTTGGTTCATTTGGGTCATTAGGGTGTTCATTTGAGTGAATTGTTTAAGGTAGCGCTGATATGATATTTCGTACCTGCGTTCGAGTGTTTCCTGTTTATCCTCGATACGTTCAATACTATTTCGAAGAGTTTCCTTTCTAGAATTAAGTAAACCAGAAGAAAAACTCAGCAGTGGGGCCAAAATGGCATCAAGAGAATTAAATAGGCCTTTCTCACCTTGAAATACTTTTTCTAATGCCACGCTATTTTTTCTTTGTGCTTGTTCAAACTTATCTTGGTCCAGAGTCATTTTGCCACTTCGATCTAAACTGATACCGATTTGGCTAAGTCGCATGCCTTGAAATTGACCTCTGGAAATTAACTTGAGCTCATTTTTAAGAGAACGTATTGTTGGGTCACTGGCTAAAACGCCGCGCGATCGATTGTCTGTTCCAATTTGTGTATAGGAATCCAGTGTCGAAGCTAATTTGTTATAGGCTTCAATGAAACTATCAACTTGTGCTTTGGTACTTTCTTTATCAATGGCAATGTCTAATGTAATTGGTGACTCTCCCGATTTTTGTGCTTTGGTAACGGTAAGATCAACGCCATCAATCATGTCTTCAAATTGATTACTTGGATTTGTAAGCTTAAGGCCAGTGCCTTGGCTGCCGAGCCAAATGACAGCATCTTGAGCTGAACTTAAGATGTTTGGGTTATTCAACGCATTTTCAAACCCTGCCTGATTGGTATTAGAGACTTGGATTTCAATACTATTATTGACTCCAGTTTCTGAGCTGGTAAGCATAAAGTGAGTTTGGCCATTGGAGCGAACCAGTGTTGCATTCACTCCCGGATTTTTTGAGCTATTATTGATCGCTTTAACCAGCGTAGTCATAGTAGGCTGACCATTATCTCCCTTTTCTATGTCTGCCAAGTTAAGTTGTAAATTCTTGCCATTAACCGAGAGAGTCAGGCTGCCAAAACTAGGAATACTGTCATTACCGTTGCCGGGTATCGTCATAGATATTTGGTGAGAGGTTGCGATCTGCTCGACAAAAACTTGGTAGCGTCCTGGTAATGCTTTTGCTGTTGTGGTCGTTGATAGATAACCGTCATCAGAGAATGTCACGCTATTTTGGATGACGCTCTGGTTATCTTTGTTTATAGCATCAATAGCCGATCGAAATTCACGTAAGGCATTTTCTACTTTTCCAACCGCTCCTAGTTGCGTTTGAAACTGTGTAGCTTGTTTTTGGTTCTGCTGCTGAAACGGTTGAACATCCAGAGTAGCAAACTGGGTTGCCATCGTAATTGGATCTAATGAACTCATGAGATTGCTCCTTTCTCGTTGATATTGATTTACTCTTCTTGCTGTAATAAGTGGATAAAGAGCAAGATGTGTGCCTTTTTTATTATTGTTTTAAAACAATAACTTATTGTTTACTTTCTCTTATTTAGGAAGGTTGACTTCCGTTTGTTGGTTTCCGTTTCCCCATTAAATTCATCAAACCCACTAAGTTACTCTATCCGGTATTGATTCAAAGAAATGTTTATGGCTTTGGAAGAACGGGTACTATCTAGGTTCGTGAACTAAGAATGCTTTGAAGCCAGCACCTATCAGTTATGTGAGTAACAATAGTTTTCAAAATATATAGGCGGTTCAAATAATAAAAATCTTTAATCAAGGTATTGAAAAACATAGTTAAAGGTATGATAAATAAACCTATTAACCACCTCTGTACTAAAAGACTTGGCTGGAATGCTAATTTTTTTGAATGTATTTAGAGAAGGTAAATTGGAAAGGGGAATCTGGGGTGTAGTTACTGAACAATAGTTGAATGTTTATCTAGGCATTAAAAATGTGGTTAATAATAAAGTAAAGCCTCTCTTGAGGAGAGGCTTGGTGTATGGATGAAACTTTCATTAAGAAATGCTTACCAAATTAACGAAGCAGTGACATTGCCATGCTTGGTAGTTGGTTTGTTCTATTTAGAACTGTTGTACCTGCTTGCATCAGCATTTGATTTCTTGTCATATTTGATGATTCGACCGCAAAGTCAGCATCGGTAATACGACCTTTAGCCGCCGCTGTGTTTTCAACCATGTTGCCTAAGTTAGCAATAGTGTGCTCTAAGCGGTTAATGTTAGCACCGAATGCGGAACGAGCTGTACCCAGGTTGGCTAACAAGCCTTCAGAGCCTGTTTCACCAGTAAGAAGCGTCATAGCTGCTGAAGCATCTTCTGCAGATTTCAAACTACCAAGAGTTAGTGCGGCAGCATCACCAAGTGCAGTATTAATCGCTTGAACTTCCCCTGAAACGTTAGTTTCCAGTGTTTCGTTTTCTTGTGTTCCAATCTGGAAATTGACGGCATTTTGTTCAAATTGACCTTCACCTGTTTTTAGCAGTTTCTGACCACCAAAACTGGTTGTGTCCATAATATTAACAAGCTCTTTACCAAGTTGTTGGTATTCAGCATCCAGTGCCTTGCGATCTTCTTCTGAAGCTGAGCCGTTTGCTGATTGTGTCGCTAGGTCATTCATACGGTAAACGATGTTGGTCATTTCGTCCATCGCACCTTCTGCTGTTTGCATCATTGAAATGCCATCTTGAGCATTACGCATAGCAACATTCATGCCGCGCGTTTGAGATTCAAGACGTGTTGCGATTTGTAGACCAGCAGCATCGTCAGCAGCAGAGTTAATACGGTAACCCGTGCTTAAGCGTTCCATCGCAGTGCTTAGTAGGTTATTTGTGTTGTTCAGTGTATTTTGAGTCACCATTGCAGCGTAGTTAGTGTGCATAGATAAAGCCATTGTAATCTCCTTGGTTTATTACTATTTTAAGCGGGCTTTTGGGATATTCCCTGTTCATTATTTACAGACGGCCAATGGATTTGTTTTGTTAATCGCAATTTGAACTTTTTTATTAAAGGAGCGCTTTAGGCTATTTATTGTGAATAAAAGTCACATAAATCGTTATATTACTTTAGATTTTGGCTTAAATGTGTGGGGATTTTGGACAGGATATACTTATCCCTTGTGGTTAATTAGGTATAAAAAACCGAGCTTAATTCTTTATAAGCTCGGTGTAATTAAGAAATACAGTGTGAATTAACCTAAGTTACCAACCACATTAATACTTTTGTTCTCAGGGATTTCATTATAAGACAATACGGCAAGTCCTTGCGTAAAGGCTCGTGCGTAGCGAGCTAAGAGCGGACGTAACTGGGGGATGACTAATAGAATTGGTGGTAAGCCTTGTTGCTTAAGTTGCTGACGGATTAATGGCAAGTTTTGCTGAAATTGACTGAGAATATTGGGTTCGATTGGAAAACTGTCTAACATGACGTTGCCAGTCGCTTGTGCTTGTTGTAATGAAGCCAATAGCATCTGTTCAAGTTCATCTGACAGGGCGTAGACACTCAGCTCATCTTTGGATCCTGCGATCAGGTTGACTAAGGTTCTTCGCAGGGCACAGCGGACATCTGCAGAAATTAAGATCGGGTCTTTAGTATTTTCTGATGACTCTAGCATGGTGTTGGCAATTGAACGTATGTCTTGCAACGGTACTTGATCAAGCAGTAACTGGCGATATATTTTAAGTTGTTGAGCAGGCGTTAAAGCTGCAGTCAGAGCTTCAGCAAGTTTTGGTGCATAATGGGTAAGACGCTGTGTCATTGCTTCTACATCATCATGATTGAATAGCTCTGCTAAATGAGTCTTCATGACTTTACTGATATGAGTCGCAATGACGGTCCCATCATCAACAACTTGATAGCCTAAATTTAGGGCTTTGGCTTTATGCTGGTGTTCAATCCAGACCGCTGGTAAATGATAGGCGGGATCACTGCCTAAAATGCCATCGACTTCTCCATAGGTTTCACCTACGGCAATTGCCATTAGCCTTTCTGGTTCAATGAAGCCCTGTTCAATCATCTCTCCATTGAGAGAAATAGTATATTGATTGGGTTTTAAATTTAAATTATCTCGAATACGGACTTCTGGAAGTAGAAAACCGACTTGTTCTGAGAGGTTGCGTCTAACACCTTTGATGCGTTGGGTAAGAGGTGCACCTTGCTCTTTATTAACAAGGTGAACTAAACGGTAGCCTAGAGCTAAAGAAATGGAATTAATATGCGGTATATCGTTCCATGTTAATGGTGCTTCATCTTCTTGCATTGCATTGGCAAGAATTTCTACTTGCTCAATATCGGTTTGCCCGTTTTGTTTTTTACTCTGACGCCAGCCAGCAAAAGCCAGAGCAATGGCAAAGGTGAAAAAAGCCAGATGTGGCATACCGGGGACAAGGCCAATCACACCCATGATGGCCGCAACAGTAAAGATCGTCGCCGGTGTTGCCAGAAGTTGCTGCTGCATGGTCTCCGACATACTATTTTCACTGTCATTGATCCGTGTGACAATAATAGCGGCAGCCGTTGCCAAAAGAAGCGAAGGAATTTGGGCAACCAAGCCATCACCGATAGTGAGTAGGGCAAAGGTTTTAAATGCTTCTGATACGGGCAAATCGTATTCAAATACACCGATACTGACACCACCAATGATATTAATAAACAGAATTAATAACCCAGCAATGGCGTCACCACGGACAAATTTGGAAGCACCATCCATCGAACCATGAAAATCAGCTTCATTGGCGACTTCTTGACGGCGTTGACGTGCGGCTTCTTGGTCAATTAACCCAGCATTCAAATCAGCATCGATCGCCATTTGTTTACCTGGTAAAGCGTCAAGTGTAAAACGAGCAGAAACTTCAGAAATCCGCTCTCCCCCCTTGGTGATGACGACAAAGTTGATGATCATTAAGATGATAAACACCACAAGACCAACCACATAGTTACCACCGATAACGACTTCACCAAAGGCTTGAATCACTTTACCAGCGGCATCTCCACCATTGTGACCTTCAAGTAAGACAATACGTGTTGAAGCCACATTGAGTGTCAGGCGTAGTAAGGTAGCAACCAGTAGAATAGTTGGAAAAATTGAAAAATCCAGCGGCCTTTTTGCTGTTGTACTGACTAACAGTACTAGGATTGCTAAAACGATATTAAAAGTAAATAGTGCGTCTAGCAGTAATGGCGGCAATGGTAAAATAACCATCGCTAACACCATTAATAAGATAATTGGGATTCCAATATATCCACGAGTTGAAGTCTGAAAATGTTTTAACCAGTTCAGCATACTTTTGTTTCCTAGAGCCAATGCAGGCTAATCAGTGTTGTAAATGTTTTGGAATCGAAAACGACGGTAGAGGAGTTGGTTGTTCACCTCTTCCTTTACGAAATGATTTCAATTGCAAGACGTAATTGAGAATATGAGCAACGGCAACATAAAGTTGGCTTGGAATAGCTTGTTCAATTGCCGTTGTATGATAAATGGAGCGTGTTAATGGCGGAGCGTTAACCACTTCTACTTGATTTTCTCGGGCAATACGTTGAATGTGCATAGCCGTTTCGTCGATGCCCTTTGCTACAACGAAGGGAGCATCTGATAAAGATGGATCGTATTTTAAAGCCACCGCATAATGTGTTGGGTTAGTAATAATGACATCAGCTTTGGGGACAGCATTATTGATTTGACGTCGAGCGAATTGTTGCTGAACTTGTCTAATCCTTTGTTTAATTTCTGGACGTCCTTCGTTATTCTTGAATTCTTCTTTAAGCTCTTGTTTCGTCATTCTAAGTTCTTTGAGGTGTTCCCATTTTTGATAAGGAATGTCAATCAAACCGAACAGGAATAAAGCACATCCCAGCAACAATATACCCTCAAATAAAATCGTTGAGATCGTTACAAAACCTTGCTTCAAGGGTAAGGTTTGGATGTGTAATATTAGTGGAAGCTGGTGGCTTAGATAATGATATAAAAGGGCAAAAATAACGGTTACTTTAAGCGTTGATTTGATTAATTCAACCAGTGAACGTGTGGAAAAAATCCGTTTGATTCCCGAAATTGGATTGAGTTTATTGAGTTTAGGGATAAGGTTAGCGGGACGAAATAGCCATCCACCGACAACCATACTACTAGCTAAAACTACTATAGTAATTAGCAAGCAAAGCGGAAGAAGTAATTGGATAAGTATGCTAAGACTTTCACCCAATTGAATTAACATATGTTTTGGGTTATCAAGCAACTCTCTAGTTAACGTCATATTATAAATGAACATTCCAGAGAGACTTTCCCAAATGGAATCGAGCTGTGTTTGGAAAAAGACCAAAGTCGCTAAAAATATAATGGCGGCTGTAAACTCTTTTGCTCTGGGTATTTGACCTTCTTGACGTGCTTTTTTTATTTTTTGCGATGAGGCCTTCTCGGTTTTATCTTGTGATGTAGACTCGCTCATGCTCCCCCCTGAATAAAGTGGTTAAGGTATTGAAACATTTCATGAACTAACGTGGTGTAGCGGTTTGGTACCCCAGAAACAGAAAGTAGGACACTAAACAGGCCCAGTAACATTGTCATCGGGAAGCCAAGTGCATAGACGTTTAATGAAGGAGCAGCTCTATTCATGACACCGAAACTAATATTGGCTAATAGCATCGATACAATTGCAGGAAGTGCTAATGCTAAAGAGGCCATTAACATCCAGCCGAATACATTAATAATCACTTGTAATGAAAAGTCAGAGATCCCAGAGCCTACAGGCCAGATCACAAAGCTTTGGATAATAAGGTCAATAATGAGTAAATGACCTTCTAATGCTAAAAAAAGAAGGGTGGAGAACAATAAGAAGAGACGCCCAAGAATGGCAACAGAAAGGCCATTAATAGGATCATTCATCATTGCCATACCCAATCCCATTTGAAGGGAGACAATCTGGCCTAGCATAGTGAATACATTGAACAGCATATGCAGAACTAGGCCAAATAACATTCCCCAGACCACTTGTTCCAATGCAAGAAGAATAGTACCCACAGAGAAAAGTTCTAATGCCGGCATTGTCGGCATTAGAGGTGCGGTGATAATAACAATGGAGAGCGCAAGTAAACTGCGAACCCAGATAGGAATTAGTGCATCACCGTAAAAAGGTAATGAAACTAATACAGCAAACACACGAAAAAATGGCCACCAAAATTGGCCTAGTATTACTGACAACTCTTCAAATGTAATTGCCATTAACCTATCATCCCTGGAATATTGTGAAACAAGAAGTTAAATAGATCGATAATTTTTCTGAGCATCCAATGCCCAGAAAAAATAACCATTAATAAAGTGACGAATAGCCGTGGAAGAAAGCTCAAGGTTTGTTCATTAATCTGTGTTGCTGCCTGAAAAACGGCAATCCCCAAACCGACAATCAAACCTGGCACGACTAACACTGCAACGATAACGATGATTAACCATACGGCATCAGAAAACAGAGTAACGGTGAGTTCAGGTGTCATAATAGTGCCTTCTTCATTTATCCAAAGCTTGCTGACAGTGTGCCGACAGTCATTGTCCATCCATCGACAAGGACAAAAATCATTAATTTAAAAGGCAATGAAATTATCAACGGTGAGAGCATCATCATCCCCATTGCCATCAATACACTGGCTACGACTAAATCAATGATTAAAAAAGGAATAAATAACATAAACCCGATCTGAAATGCCGTTTTTAACTCACTAATAACAAATGCCGGAAGAATGATAGCAAAAGAAATATCTTCCACTTTTTGATCCTTGGGTTCATTAGCAATGTTGAGCATTTGCTCAAGGGCACTTTGATGAGTTTGAGCCAGCATAAAGTTTCTGACGGGTTTTTCGGCGATAGAAAAAGCTTGCACTAGAGTAATATTACCTTGATCGTACGGAACAAAAGCATGCTCATAAATGTCAGTCCAAACGGGGCGCATAATGAGTATCGTTAGGGTCATAGCAATACCAACTAAGACTCGATTAGGTGGGCTCTGTTGTAAGCCTAAGGCCTGACGCAAAATAGCAAGTACAATAATGATCCGTGTAAAGCTTGTTGCCATCAAAATAAAAGCAGGCAGAAAACTGAGCGCGGTCATTAGTAAGAGAATTTGCAGTTTGACACTATACTCTTGCTGAGTTTCACCATCATATACGGTCAGGATATTTAGACCATTATCGGCAGCTAAGCTTGGGAAGGTAAATAACATACAGATGATCAAAATGATCATCTGATGTATAGGCCGCTGCTTAATGTTTAGTATCTGCATGACATTGGCCACCATCAATCTTAATGGCCGACACTATCTAGTGCAGAATCATAAACTTCTATCAACCTTAGGCCATATTTATCATTTACGACAACAACTTCTGCTTGACCCATTAATGACCCATTAACTTTCACATCTAAAGGCTCGCCATTAAGTTTATCTAATTCAATGACTGTCCCTTCTCCTGCTTGCATGAGTTCACCCAAAGAAACTTCTTTGCTGGCGACTTCCAGTGTGACAGTCACGGGTATATGTTTGAAGAACGATATATCTCTTTGAATAATCTTTTCAGGCTTATTTGCAACTACTTCACTGTCTAAGTCATTTAATTGGAAATCATCAAAGTTGAGTTCTTCGGCATCAAAAGTTGCATTTGTGGTTGATTCGTTCATTACTATGATTCCTTATCTGAATTGAGAATTAATACAAGTTGGCCATTTTGATCCGCAACATGGCCGGTAAAAAGTGATTGATGACCTATATGAGCGGATACTGTGCTGAAAAGATCGATGGGAATGATGTCATCTGGTTTTAGGTCTATAACATCGCTTAATGGCATTTGTTTTTTAGTTAATGCTACACTAAGCCGTAATGGGGTGTTTTCTAGTACACGGCAAAAAGGGTTATATAGGTCACTTTTTGCACAAAGGTTTAATTGTTCAAGTAGTGTTTCAATTAAGGCACTATCTAACGCAACCTTAAACAGCCCTTTGTTATGATTAATCCTAATGGAAAGTGTTATCTCTATACCGAGCTCTTGGGCACTTTCATATAAGCCGCTTTGCCACATTTCTTGAGGCGCCAGCCAGTTGAGTATCAATAGTCCGATACGTTCTTGAAGACGCACGTCACTTGACGTGATATGTGAGGATGAACGTTCATTATTATTGTCATAAAAGCAATCGGCTAATCTAAGTAAAGTACTGGATTCAAAGTAAATATTTACTAGACCGCCTGACTGGTGCACAAAGGTAGAAATGTGCTCTTTATTCATTTCATCATAATTTAGTCTTTTAATAGAAACTGAATTTAGCTCCACATCTAAGTTATTCTTTTGAACCCATCGTTGTAGTTCGTTAGTTAAAGTAGAACAAGACTCTGAAATTAATTGCTCTAATTTATCACGAATAATATGAATGGGTTTGCCTAATAACTCTACATCTAGAGTTTTAAACTCACTAATTGGTGGATACACTGCGCCTCTCATCATTATTTTCTGTTCCTTGAACATGTCTTCTTTTTTAACTTAATAGCTGTCACTTTACACTTGATAATTTAATCTATATTAGAGATAAATTAAAAGTTTGTGACTTTAGTTCATATGTTGGTTTTAATTGATAAAATGGTACTTTTAATGAAAATTAAAAAGAGTTAATTTGTTTTTATACAATAAATAATAACATTCTCATTATTATTTATGAGGTTTTATATGAGTATTATTTGTATTATTAATGCAGGGATTACTTAAGTGTAAATCCATAAGTATTTGTTTTTTATGGTTTTTGTTGTGTTTTTGGTAAGTGTTTTTTTGATTTTTATTCTAAGGTTCTAGAAGTGATATATTGTTTAGCCATTTTTAAGCTACCCTTTGGATTATTGAGGATAATAATCTCCATGAGGTTTTATTGTTCGTTTTTATTATTTTTTCTTTTACCCTTTAAGATGAGTTTTTCATTTGAAAATGTTGTACTTCCTATGGATCTCTCTCAATGGGTTTATAAAACCACTAAACTTGAATGTAGTCTTGTTCATTCAGATCCATTATATGGGAAGTTTTATTTCCGTGCGGAAGATAATAAAAAAGTTAATTTAATTTTAAGTCTTAAAAAAACAGAAAATAATTGGCGTGGTGTCGTTTTATCGAGCCAACTTCCACCATGGAAGGAAGAAGGGATAAATATAGATCATTCTCCCATTATTATGGCAACGTCAAAGAATCAATTTGCATTTAATGATGGTGTTGATGACATACTGGCATTTATGAGGAATGGATATTGGCTATCTATATCTCTTTATAATGATGAGGCGTTGTCAAACAGTTTGCGAATCACATTGCCAGTGACTGGAGTCCAAGGTGCATTAGCAGATTTTGAAAAATGTCGAGAACAGTTACCCAAATTGTCACCTTCACAAGCACGAGATGTCAATTTACATTTTTATGCGGGTCAAAAGTTCCTCAGCAATGGGCACAAAGCTAAGTTGCGCGACGTGTATAACTATATGACTAAGGATAAAAGAGTTATCAAGGTTCTCATTGACGGCCACACTGATAATACTGGTGACGATTTAACTAATTTGACGCTTTCACGTAATCGAGCGCAGCAAGTAGCTGATGAATTAGTTTTACGAGGAGTAGAACGAGAAATGATCGAAGTGAGAGCCCATGGTTCTCGTTACCCTACTGCCAGCAATAGTACAAAGCTAGGTCAAGCAAAGAATCGTAGAGTCATATTACGTTTGGTTCGTGACAACGAACAAACGGTTCCAGTCAATAGTTCAAAAGTAAAACCTAGAAATAAAACCATTAATACAATAAAAGAAGGATAAGGCTCGATAATGATGAAAATGGATATCTTGTTGGTTGAGCCAGACGAAAATTTAGCTCAGACAATTCAAGGACGCCTAGTTGAAGCTGGATATAACGTAAGCTACTACCGTTCTGGGAGAAGAGCATTATTGCAGACAGGGACAAATGCTCGCAATCAAAATAGAGTAAGTATTACCTTAGTCAGTTCTCATTTGTCTGATATGGATATACGTGATTTCGTTTCATGTCACCAAAGACAAGATAAATCTGCCACTGTGATTGCAATCGTAGATAAGGAACAAGGCTTACTCGCGGCGGAAACTATGCAAGCTGGTGCGACAGATTATTTGCTTCGCCCTTATGAGATTAAGCAACTATTGACTCTTCTAGAGCGTGTTGAAGCACTGGAAAAACCAATCGAAAATGTTATTGCTTGTTCTTGGCGTAGCAAGCAAGTTTTACAATTGGCACATCGAGCGGCTTGTACCAGCGCAAGTGTATTAATTACTGGTGAATCAGGTACAGGTAAAGAAGTTCTTGCTCGATATGTTCACCAACAATCACCTCGCCACATGGGGCCTTTTATTGCTGTCAATTGTGCTGCAATTCCTGAATCGATGCTTGAAGCCGTTTTATTTGGTCATGTTAAAGGAGCCTTTACTGGAGCTCTGCAATCTCAGAGCGGTAAATTTGAAGAAGCGAATGGAGGCACTATTTTACTGGATGAAATTGGTGAAATGTCACCAGCTGTTCAAGCGAAGTTGTTGCGTGTTTTACAAGAAAAAGAAGTTGAACGAGTTGGCAGCCATAAATCGGTGCAGCTTGATATACGCGTGATTGCTGCAACTAATAAAGATTTAAGAGAAGAAGTGAAAAAAGGTCAATTTCGTGAAGATCTTTATTACCGATTGGATGTTTTACCGCTGCACTGGCCACCACTTCGTGAACGTAATGAAGATATTATTCCTCTAAGTGAGTTCTTTATTTCTAAGTATAAAGAAAGCCGTCATTGCTATTTATCACAGGATGCGATTATGGCACTTAATCATTACCAGTGGCCTGGCAATATTCGTGAGTTAGAAAATGTCATTCAGCGAGCGTTAGTTATGAGGCATGGGGATTACATCACAGCATATGATTTGATGCTACCAGTGGAATTACAAAATACACCAAGTGCACCTGAATATGCGTCAAGCTTTGGCCATGTTGAGGCGAAAAAACAGGCAGAATTCCAATTTGTGCTTGAAAAACTAAGACAGTTTGGAGGAAATCGGACCAAAACAGCCAGTGCGCTAGGTGTTTCGACCAGAGCTTTACGCTACAAACTCGCAGCAATGCGTGAACATGGAATTGATTTACAGTCGGCAGTAGGTTCGGCTGCTTAAAAGGAGAAAATCGATGGCAAGTCAATTAAATCATCTATTGTCAGCAGAGCAAGTAATGCTGAATAAAATGGAAGTAATGCGCTCGCATTTACATACCTCCGAATTTGTTGTGAGCACAAATCCGGTTGATAAAATACATACAGATCGCTCTTCTTCTTTTCCACAGCTATCTTTTTCACAAGCGATGATCAGTGTGATGAATAAAGTAGATAGCCACCAAGTCGAAGCAAGTGAAAAGATGACCGCTGTTGAAACGGGAAAAAGTGATGACTTAGTGGGGGCGATGGTTGCGAGTCAAAAAGCAAACTTATCGTTAACCGCCATGATGCAAGTAAGTAAAAAAGTCATCACGTCACTTGAAGATATAAGAAAAATGCCGGTGTAATTTATGTCAGAACTTTCTACTCAAGTCACTGGAAATTCGGTTCTTCAAGCCAGTGCAACTCAAAAACTTCCTACATCAAATAGTGTGTACGAAGTAACAGATAAAGTAAAACAGTGGTGGTCAAGTAGCCAAAGAAACTTAATACTTTCTGCAGTCTTAGCTGCTGTTATTGCTGCTATTATTGTCGTTGCTCTGTGGAGTTCTTCACAGAGTTATCGGCCCCTTTACAGTCAGCAAGAGCGTTTTGATATCGGAGAAATTATTTCGGTCTTGGAAAGTGAAAACATCAGTTATCGGATGCAAGAACAAAATGGTCAAGTGTTGGTGCCTGAAGGTGAGGTTGCTCGTATTCGGATGTTATTGGCAGCAAAAGGAGTTAAAGCTCAGCTACCAACAGGACTAGAATCTTTAAAAGAAGACAGTGCCCTTGGTACCAGTCAGTTTATGGAAACTGCACGCTATCGACATGGTTTAGAAGGAGAACTTGTTCGAACTATCATGTCATTACATGCTGTCGCTAATGCACGAGTTCACCTTGCTATACCCAAACAAACTTTATTTGTTAGACAAAATGCAGAATCACCATCAGCATCTGTGATGCTTGAACTTACTCCTAGTGAAGATCTTAAATCTGAGCAAGTGGAAGCGATCATCAATTTGGTGGTAGGCAGTGTGACAGGCATGAAACCCGAGTTGGTCTCTGTTGTTGATCAATATGGCCGCTTGCTGAGTGCCGATGTGGCTTCCGCTGAGACAGGAAAAGTTAATGCGAAGTACCTTGATTACCAAAAAACAGTTGAAAAGCAGATCATACAACGTGCGGCGGATATGCTGACACCGATTGTAGGCCCTAGTAACTTTCGTGTTCAAGTTGCTGCTGATATGAATTTCAGTCAGGTTGAAGAAACTCAAGAAATACTTGATAACGAGCCTGTAGTGCGTAATGAACACAGTATTCAAAATAACTCGGTAGATCAAATTGCTTTGGGTGTTCCTGGTTCACTGAGCAATCAACCCCCTGTAACAGGAGAAGAGCCGGTTAAGGGTAAGGATAATCAAAATTCGAGTTCACGTTCTGAGATTAATCGTCAATACGCCGTAGGAAGTAGCGTTCGTCGCACGCAGTACCAGCAAGGAAAGATCGAAAAAATCAGTGTTTCGGTATTACTTAATTCACAGTCTGCACCAGATGGTGTGGCATGGGGAGATGCTGATAAAGCACAGATATCCACTCTGATTACTGATGCCGTTGGTATTTCTGATGAACGTGGCGATCGATTGAGTTTGATGACGTTTCAATTTACGCCTATTGAAATCGGTGTGCCCCCTTCACAGCCATGGTGGCAGAACCCGATGGTACAACAGCCATTACGATATTTGATCGGTGGAGTACTAGGTTTAGCAATGATTATGTTTGTTCTTCGTCCTTTGATCAAACATCTAACTGGAAGTGTAAGCAGTCAAAAGCAGGATACTGAATTGGAATTTGCAGAGCTGCAGAAAGCTCCTGAGCCTGAAATCAAAGATCTGCAAACGCGCCAAGAGCTGGAATATGAAGAAGACCTTAACAGACGTTTGTCTGAAAAAGGTATCAGTAGTTCTACAGGGCTAGATATCAAGAATGACATGCTTCCACCATCAGATTCGCCATTAGAAATCCAATTGAAACATTTGCAGCTCATTGCAAATGAGGAGCCTGAGCGAGTAGCCGAAATTTTAAAACAATGGGTAAACATCAATGAACACAGTACCGTCGATGTCAGCACAAACATTTAGTTATGTAGAAAGAACAGCTTTAGTACTTCTTGGTATGGGCGAAGAGGCTGCCGCGCAAGTGTTGCAACATTTTAGCCGAGCTGAAACACAACGAGTGACTCGTGCGATGGCAAAGCTTAGTGGGATTAAAAGCGATTCTGCTCGAACAGTTATTGAGCACTTCTTTGATGACTTCCGTGAACATAGTGGAATACGCGGAGCTTCTAAAGAGTACTTATCAAATACATTACGTAAAGCGCTAGGTAATGACTTGGCAAAAGGATTACTTAACAGTCTTTATGGTGATGAAATTCGTAATAATATGCAGCGACTGCAATGGGTTGAGCCAGATGTATTAGCGGGTTTCATTAAACATGAACACCCTCAAATGCAAGCGATCTTTTTAGCTTATCTACCTGCAGATAGTGCTTCAACCGTTCTAAAATATTTACCTGAGAGCGATCATGACGAAGTTTTGTATCGAATTGCACAATTACAAGATATTGATCATCAAGTTGCGATAGATCTGCACGAGTTAGTTGAGCGCTGTATAGATAAAGTCTCATCTATACAAAGTACGCCTTTATCAGGTGTAAAACAAGCCGCCGATATCATCAATCGTTTCGAAGGTGATCGAGCTTCGCTAATGGAAATGCTAAAGCTACACGATGAAAAAATGGTCCATGAAATTGAAGAAAATATGTTTGATTTTATGGTATTAGGTCGTCAGCGAGAAGAGACTATGGACTCTTTGATTCAACAGATTCCACTAGCATTGTGGACTGTTGCTTTGAAAGGTGCCGATGAAGAATTACAAAAAGCGATTAAGCAATCGATGCCTCAGCGCATGGTAAAAGCATTGGAGGATGACATGTCCTTGCGGGGAGCCATTGCTTTAAGCCATGTGCAAAAGGCTCGTCAAGATATTATGCAAATGGTTCGTGAACTGGATGAATCTGGAGAAATTCAGCTCATGTTATATGAAGAACCCACAGTGGAATAAGTAATGACGAAAAAAAGAATTCCTAACATATTACGTTTATCGCCGGGCTCTTATCGACAGCATCGATTTCCTCCTTTAGCGGAATCAATTATGAGCGATGATTTGTTTTTGGAAGAGCAATCTTGGCAAGAAGATAAACAAGGCGATATTCAGCAGCAACTTGATGCAGGTTTTCAGCAAGGCCTGCAACAAGGGCATGATGAAGGTTTGCGTCAGGGCCTTGAGCAAGGGAAACAACTTGGCATATTAGATGGCCAAAAAGAAGGCTTTCAGAAAGGGTTTATTTCAGGAGAAAAATCGGGAAAACAAAACTTTATTGAAGCCGCTAAGCCAGTACATGAACTATTTCAACAATTATCTCGTTGGCAAACAGAGAAAGAACAGCAGCAACGACATATGATTTGTGAGTTGGTGCAGAAAGTTGCTCAACAGGTTGTGCGTGCAGAATTGACACTGATGCCGCAGCAAATTCTGGCCTTGGTGGATGAAACATTAGCAGCAATGCCAGGTAAACCTGAAACGGTGACAGTGCAGTTGAATCCACATGACTTGGAACGTATTGGTCAAATTAACGCAGACTTACCAGAGGCTTGGAGACTTGTTGGAGATGAAAAGCTGCCTAACGGAGGATGTTTATTGATTACGGAAGATGCAGAAGCAGATGCAAGTTGTGATTCTAGGTTGGAAGCTTGTATGGACAATGTCCGACAACACTTATTGGATGAATCCTTACCTCAGTTGAGTAAAGATAATGAATGAGTCTAGCTGCGTAGATATTTTAAGTTCGCGGTTTAATGGAGCGTTAGCATCACTCGAAGCCATTCCTGTGGCTCGAGTGACAGGTCGTCTTATCAAAGTAAATGGGCTAATACTGCAGGCTGTTGGGTGCCAGTTCAAGCTAGAACAGCGTTGCCTTGTTGAAACAGCAGATGGCACGATGGTGGAGGCCCAAGTGGTTGGATTTGAACATGCTGTTGCTTATTTAATGCCAATTAGACGTTTGGGTGAGTTATTTGCTGGAGCGAAAGTGATTCCCATTGATAGGGACAGTTCTGTATCACTGAGTTCAAGTTGGTTAGGGCGAGTCGTGAATGGTTTAGGTGAGCCGATCGATGATGGAGAGCTTCTTAAAGAAGGAGATCGGGTCTCTTTGCAGCCGAACCCAATTAATCCTTTGAAACGGCGCCATGTTGATACACCACTTGATGTCGGGGTAAGAGCTATTAATGGTTTACTTACTATAGGCAAAGGTCAGAGAATCGGCCTTATGGCGGGCAGTGGGGTTGGTAAAAGCGTATTGCTTGGCATGATAACTCAAAATACTGAAGTAGAAGTTATTGTTGTCGGACTTATAGGAGAAAGAGGCCGCGAGGTTCGTGAATTTATCGAACGTAATTTGACTTCGGAGACAAGGAAGAAAGCCATTATTATTGCAGCTCCAGCCGATGAATCTCCATTGATGAGGATGCGTGCAACTTTACTTTGTCACCGTATAGCAGAGTACTTTCGTGATCAAGGAAAAGACGTATTATTGCTCATGGACTCCTTAACACGTTATGCGATGGCACTGCGCGAAGTTGCTTTAGCATTAGGGGAGCCACCAGCAACACGCGGCTACCCGCCTTCGGTATTTGGATCATTAACGCAGCTGCTTGAACGAGCCGGAAACAGTGAGCACCAAAAAGGAAGTTTAACCGCTATTTATACTGTTTTAGCAGAAGGGGATGATCAGCAAGATCCTGTTGTTGAGTCTGCGCGCGCAATTTTGGATGGGCATATTGTTCTTTCTCGTTCTTTGGCTGAGCAAAATCATTATCCAGCGATTGACATTAATGCATCGATAAGTCGTTGCATGAATGGATGTATTGACCTGCCGCATAACCAAGCTGCCAATAATTTCCGTCAATATTACGCAAGTTACTTACAAGTGAAAGAGCTCTTGCCTCTTGGAGGCTATCAAGCAGGGCAGGACTTAGAGTTAGATAAATCCATCTCACTTTATCCAATTATGAACGCTTATTTAAAACAAAACTCTAATGAGGTTGTGAATTATACACTAAGCCGCAGTGAGCTAGTGCAGATGTTTGCAGAAAATAATGGACAAATGTAGGAATAAAATATGGAGGCAAAATTAAAAGCGGTAACTCAATTGTGGAAAATTGAGGAAATACAATGTGAAAAAATACAACGAGAGCTACAATCTGTTTATCATCGTTATACTGTTCTAACTACTCAACTTAAACAGCTTTCTGAATTAAGACAGACAGTAGGTCAGAATGTTAATAAAGAGAACCAGCTTTGTAGTTCTATTTTAATTAATGCTAATCAAGCGGGGATGATGTTACAAACTAATTTTGACCATTATGAGCAGGAAAAAGATATATTGAATGCTGAATATCGAGCGATAAAAAATAGACTGTTATATACAAAAGTACGAGCCAAAGGCTTAGAAAAATTGGTTCATCAATGGAGAACCATACAAAAGACAGCAAAGATTAAAAGAGAGCTATTCCAAGTTGAAGATATCATCAATGCTCGTCTAAAGTCTAAAGTCTAAAGTCTAAAGTCTAAAGTCTAAAGTCTAAAGTCTAAAGTCTAAAGTCTAAAGTCTAATATATTATCTATAATACCATAAGTATATAAATAGTAATTATGGAGAAATAAATAGATAAATTAAGATAAGAACGAGATCTCTATAACAAATTATTATTATTGTTTATTGATGGCTTGAATACTGTAGGTGTTATTATATTATCTTTGGTTCTATACCTGAGTAGCTTACATTTGCTTGGGTATAAAAATTAATATCAATCTATTATCTCAATATTCTTGTATTAATGTTTAAAGTAAAGTGAATAAATAATGAATTTAATATTATCTCGTTGTATAATGACTTGCTGTCTTTTATTATCTTTTATTTGTCACGGTGAATCTACAGATGTTTATTGTGCAACAATAGACGGCAGTAGCTGGGACTGGTTATATGATGAAAGTGGAGACTATGCCAAAATTGAGGGTGAGTGGGGGTTCCATCTTTTACAAAACCAGGAAGGATTTGGCTATTTAACGGTTAATATTGACGATTATATGAGAGTGCAAGAAAAATGTGAGCTTAAAGGTATGGTGGCACATCCCGGAAATAATCGTTTTAGCTCATGGTTTGTGTTTCAGGTCAAGACGTCAAGTGGGCAATTAGTATTTACCCAGGGCTCATACTCAATCTTTGTGCCAAAAGATTACCACCTTTAATGATAGCGTTTGAGTAGGATGAACATGAAGGTAATCGCTTGTTAGTTGAGCAGCCTTTACCTTTAATAATTGCGTCTTCTGTAATAAGTTAGTATTCCACCAACCAAGAGCCAGAAAAAATGAATAGTCCCACCGCTGGCTGATTCAGTATTACTTTCAGGTGAAGAGTCACTAGTTTCTTCAGGTTGAAAGCCATTATCCCCTTTGCTGTAGTAATTTTCTTTTTCGGCAAGATTCTGATCATATATAGTTTTCTCTCCGGAGCTTGAATGAGCTTCAATCCAAGCTGTGTAGTGCAATACTTCAGTAAAGACACTAGGAACTCGTGGGGATTCACAAATTGATGACCCGTAACTAGTAATACCAATTTGCTGATATTGACCATTATTGTCTTGGTAGGTCAAAGGTCCTCCTGAATCACCACTACAGATACCAGTATATGGTCGGTTATCAACTCCGGTAACGCACAAAGACTCCTCTGAATTAAAACCTGTGATCATGCTAATACATTCTACATCAGTTAACGGTTTAACTTCTGCCCAGAGCAATCTTGTAGGCTCAATACTATTAGATGTTGAAGTTTGACCTAAACCAAATATTTGAAAAATCGATTGGTTGCTATAGTCACCAAAATCTTGCGGTAAAGTGATGGATTGGACATTATCAGTAATAGGATAGCTTAGTTCTATGATAGCAATATCGTTTACCCATAGATTGTTTTCATCGTAATCAGGATGTATCTTAAATGAACGTACATCTTTGAATTCTTCAAGATAAACATCATCCATTGTTGGATTTTTCACAAGAACGCGTAAGTCATCTATAGTCCAGCCATCAGTAAATACGTCACCTTCGAGACAATGAGCTGCAGTCAATATGTAACGATCATTGATGATTGAACCACCACACAGATTATTGAATTGGGATTCTCCTGTACGATGCAAAATAATCCTTGCAAAAAAAGGAGGCTGGTCCAGAGGTGCAGGTCTACCACCAACAATGTATGCCGTTAGCTCAGACGAATTGCTGTGCTCTGAGCTCACAGTAATAGGGCTCAATAGTAGCGGCAAGCTTACTAAGAAGGAACATAACCTCATTACACCATCCTTGATTGTGTGATCATGAATTAATTCTAGACTACATTACATTATTGTGTTTTTTGGCAATATACTTAAGCACATTAAGGTGTATAAAGGAGATGTTTTCTCCCTCTTGACTCTAAATTTTTCATTTTTCCTTGATTTCTGTTGAGGTTAATTACAATTGGTTACTTAAAAATCAATTCCTTAAAGAATTGATACGTTAATATACTAAGACATCTGAAAGTCATTTGAGCACTGGTATATGCTTTCAGCATTTCAATAATTTAAGCTAGTATGCTGAGGTCATTTACTCATCTTTGTAAAAGGGAATGGTATGTTACGTTTTCTACTTATTGGGTCACTTATGGTATTCAATACTTCTGCTGAAGTGCAAGAGACCATTGATTTAAAAATTAATATGAAGAAGATGAAATTAGAGTTTTATCATGCAGTTCAAGCTTCAGAGATTGGACCTATGATGCTTGCCATCGATCATATGCAAAGCATCGTTGAGCAGTCCAAAAAAGGAAAATTTTCGCCTGAAAAATCTGATATCTACAATGAAGGTTTTAACAAGCTATCTCTGGTGCTAAAGAGGATAAAAAATGACTTAGAAAATGGTGACTTCACCAAAGCAAAAGAAGGCTTATATTCTATTGAAAGCCTTCGTCAGGAATATCATGATAAACGAAGTCCCAGTATTTGGAGTAAGATCTTTGGCTGACATTAATATTGATTTGTCTAATATAAGCTTAATCTTGATAAATAATTACTTTCAAATTTTACCTTAGTCACTTAATGATAAGAATAATATTTTAATTATTCAATAAAATAGTATTTTAATTGTGATAAAAATAATTAATGGCAATGAAAAGTATGAGTTTGAGCTGAAAAATAATAACTTTGATAAGTTCATGCTTGTTAATTTTCTGTAAATAAAATACGATCGTGATGTTGTTTTAAAAAGTGTGTTTGAGGTGTCAGATGCTAAAAAGAATCATAATGGGTTGCTTAGTTCTGATTATCACAAAATCAGCTCTGAGCGCAAATATATTCATAAGAAATGGATTATCAGAAGCTAATCATCAAACTGAGAATATGGATGTTTTCTATGCGATAAATAGCGGTGCTTGGATACCAGTTAATAAGCTTGATATGTCTAATTCTAACTCTTTATCCGATCTTATCGATTATAAAGAAGATGACCGTATAAAATTTAAAATTGTAACAGCTGACAAAAGATTTATAACAGAAAGCTTATTAATGCCTAATTTTAATATCGATCAACCTCATATGGTGGAAATTAAAGGGACGACATTACCTGAAGAAATACACATTCGCTTTGATAGTGTTTTTGGAAGGGGCTTATATAAACGACCTTTCAAAACAGACTCTGGGAGGCAATATCAAGCTGCGATATGTGGTGGTACTGCAGTAATAATCGCATGTGCAATTGGTAATTATGGTGAATTGGTGATGCAATTCGCAGGATTAACTACTACGCCAGTATTCGCAGGTTCTTCTTATATTGATGAAACTTTTTTCGATCAGTTAGAAAAAGGTGAGAAGGTGGAGCTACTCGACAACAGAGGGCAGTATTTTAGTGGTATTTTCTATCATGAAGTTAAAATATGGGATCGATCCAAAGGCGAAATTTTTGATCTGAAAGCAGGTGGGATTGGGATGGGGTTTGGTGAAGCCGTCTCGATTAAATTCACACGTTGGTAAACACTACTTAAGAGAACCGAAATGAAAAGACTATTTTTATCGTTAAACCTATTATTTTTTTCCTTCTTCTTATTGCCCGCTGCACAAGCCACTGAAGAACCAGAATTATCTTCATTGCATAAAAAAGTCTTAGGTGCTTGGAGTTTAGTCCAGATAAATGGTCAGACACCAGAACATCAGTCTACTCTGCAGATAACTCGAGATAATATATTCGGAAATACAGGCTGTAATAATTTCTTTGCTACTATTGGGTGGTTGGATCAAGGCTTTTGGGAAATTACACCTCTTCTGACGACAAGAAAAGGTTGTATTGGTACGCAGTTCCAGCAAGAAAAAGATATCTTGGGTGTCTTGCTTACAGAAGCAATGATTAGATTTGATGAAATTTCGAAACAGCTAATCATCGAGTACGACTCAAAAGTACTAACTTATCAAAAAGAATCTTAGTATCCTAAAAACTAGTAAAAATGTGTTTTTATAAGGCTCTTCACTGTAATAGTTAAAGAGCCTCAATACCTTCGCCCTTACAATTACATTTTACATTGTAAATCTTACTATCCCTCGTCGTGTTAAGTACCCAATTGTGTGTTTAATATCATCTCTATATGTCACCTATTTGACCCACTTTTGACGCTTCTCAGTCTTGATATTCAAGCTCATTCTTTAGTGATCATCTTAAGGTGGTGGATATACAGCGATTACTATTTTTTATTGTATCGACAAATTAATATCAGTAAAGCTGAATAATGATTTAGGTATAGTAGAAGTAAAGTTATATAGGAAAGAAGATATGAATTTGGTTGTGCATTTAAAAAAGCAATCGGTAAAAAAACATGGCTACGAGTGGGCGACTCGGCAAGCCTGGAAATGTGGTATAAAAGCGAACCTTATCAAACGAGTAATTGGGGTATTTAAAGGACAGATCGTATGTATTGTGGAAGGTTGTCGCGCAGAATTATCGACATTTCTGAATAACCCATTACATAATGATGAGAAACAAGGTCGTTACGTGTTTATCGGCGGTGTTCAATGGGAGCCGAATAGCATTATTGCACCAGGTTTTCCTGATTTTATGTTTATGCATTTGCGTAATTTGACTTGTCGGCATAAGTATATGACTGACGATGAGCTATTTTTGAATTTAGCATGAGTGAACAAGTCATAAACCAATCTGGGGTGAGTATTCCCAGATTGGCAATGCTTATATTAACAGTTACACAAGCTACAATAATTCGAAGTTATTGTTCAGATAATTTATTAAAATTATAAAATGAGGCGAGATCACCTGTCACTTTTTCCCCATTACTATCGAGTTTGATTAAACGATCCTCTACAACAAGGTATTGATTTGGAACGGATTCCTCACTTAAGGTGATCATATTTCCAAGTTTATCCCAAGTGAATTTCCCGTGGGAGTTAAAATGGCCATTATTTTGATCTTTGAAATCTTGAGTTAATATATAGTAACCATTTTTATCAATTGTTAATGTAATGTCGATACCAGAGCAGTCTGCACAAGGTAGCATTCCATTGTATGTACCTTCCCAGTTTAAGGCATGTCGAGCACTATTAGCGGGATCTGAAAAAGTATCGGTAGTGATAACTTGTAAATGATCCACTGGAGTTGCACTTTGGGTTTGCTTTATACCTGTGTTATGAACTTGATACGAGAGCGCCTCTTTGTTTTTTTCATTTTGGCAGCCAGCAAGTGTAAGCAGAGCAAAGGCTAATACTAAATATTGGTTTTTCATTCTATTCCTTGATTGTGTAAAACGTATATACCAAATAATCTTGTTACAAACTTTATTTTTAAGTGGGGAGCTTATATAGAATGCGGTGTTATTATACCCAATTACCCTAAAGCCACTTAGGTATATAACACTAACGTGATTAAGCTCAAACTCCGGTCATGAGAATGAAATTGATTGCTATGAAACTGTGATTATTGACGACTTATGTTAAGCCTAAGTATTGATATGTATTTAATTAAGCATTGAGCACTTGAAATATTAATCACAGAAATGGATTGACCATGAAAGGAGCTTAAAGGCTCTTTCATGGTTCCACGTTTATAGTTTGAAACGGTTGATTTCCTGTTCTAATTCAAATGATAAATTAGACAATTTTGAGGCTTGTTCTGATGCTTGTTGTGACTCAGAAGATAATTTATACGACACTTCGCTGATACTTTCTGTGTTGTGGGTTATTTCTTGAGTCACGACCGCTTGTTCTTCTGCAGCAGAGGCGATTTGTGTCGCCATATCGTTAATTTTTTCAATTGTTGTGTGAATTGTCGTTAAACTTAAAGCCGCCTCATTAGCATCACTTACACTCGAATTAGCGAGCTTCTGACTCTCATTCATAATCGAAACCGCTTTCTCTGTGGTATTTTGAAGTAGCTCAATAGTATGTTGTATCTCTGTTGTTGAAGCATGGGTACGCTTACTTAACACTCTAACCTCATCAGCAACTACAGCAAAACCTCTACCCTGTTCGCCAGCTCGTGCTGCCTCTATTGCGGCATTTAGTGCCAATAAATTGGTTTGCTCCGCAATATCTTGAATCGTTGACAGTATGGTATTAATACTCTGGCTATGAAGCTCAAGCTCTTGGATGATATCTGTGGCAACTTGAACTTCTTGTGCAAGGTTATTGATAGAGTTTTGAGTTGCGATCACCTGAGTAGAGCTTGCAGAACAAACTTGAACAGCATCTTCAGACTTACCAGCACTTTTTTCTGCGTTATTTGCTATTTCTTGTGTAGCAACCGCCATTTCGTTAATAGCTGTTGCTACCATGTTGACTTCATCTTGTTGGCTATTAATTTGTTGAGTATTAGTAATAGATTGTTTAGCCATTGTGTGTGCTTGTTCAGAAAGAGAACTTGAGACACTACCTAATTTAGTAATCATGTTATGCATATTGCCAATAAAGAGGTTGAAGTTTTTTGCTAGCCTGCCAACTTCATCGTTGCTGCGAGGTGTTAAACGCAAGGTTAAGTCACCGTTACCGCTTGCTATCTCTTCCAGAGCTTTGGATACACGATTAAGATCTTTTAATAGGTTTTTTACCAAAAATGAAAGCATCACAATCGCTACAATGACGATGATCAATGCAATAAAAAATAACTGTTGCAATAAGGCCATATGGCTTGCTTCTTCAGTTGCACGATCCATTTCAATCGCAAACATCCAATTGGTTCCTTCAATTTGACGGAAAGAATAGAGTTTCTCGTGGCCATGCTTTGACGTTATTTCGATGCTATTTCTTCTTTCTGCTTTTTTGATGAAGTCAGAAGTAAATTTAGGAGAAAGTTCGGTAGTTGGTTTAAGTATCAAATTTCTATTACTATGGGCTAAGATTGTTCCATTGCCCATATCAATCAACATAGCATTAGCGTTTTCTCCAACATTAAATTCAGTAATATCTGAAATAAGTTTTTCAATTGAGACATCTGCCGCAATTACACCGACAAGGTTACCTTCTTGTTTGATTGGTCTTGTTATTGTTATCAATAGCTTATTTGTAATCGCATCTTGATATGCCGAGGTGATTGTTGGTTTATTATGTAGCTTGGTTTCGGTATACCAAGGTCTTGTTCGAGGATCGATCTTTAACATTCCGTTATCAAGTGCACTTAATAGCTTTCCATCGCTGCTGCCTAGATATAAATCCGAAAAGCCACCGGCGTTCTTGCCTTGAATAAGTGAATTAAGACGCTCTCCTTGAGGTTTATCAATATCAACGGAAGAAATGATATCTTTGCGAATTGAAATCCAGTTTTTAATCGACTCTGTTGCGATATTGCTCGAACTTTGAGCTCGTGTATAGATGCTGCTACGAGTTTCTTCAAAGAGCTTACTGGCAGAAAAATAAGTTAAAGCACCCCCCATTAAAGTAATCGCTATAAAAGAAGTCAGTGAAATTTTGGCGGTCAGAGATAAATTGTGTAAATATGTTTTCATGCATTACTCAAAAGAAATAATATTATGTTTTTATAAAATGCAAAATAGGAAAGGGTAATATTGCTCGCAACTTATAGCATAAATCAAATTTTGCTAAATATGCTTTTTTTTGGAAACTTATGTTGATAACATTTCTTTCATTTATCAGTTCAAAAACTGATACATAATTTTTATCTGTTTTTGATATTCTCATATTGGAATTTGATATAAAAATTTGATGTAATTGTTATTTGATTTCTATCAGAATGTGCATCTTGGATGTGGGTGTTGTTTAATTAAGGAAGTGAAAAATGGAACTCAGTATTGGAGAAGTTGCTCAGCGCTCTGGTGTTAAAGTATCTGCTTTGCATTTTTATGAAAAAAAAGGCCTTGTTTTTAGTTGGCGAAGCCAAGGTAATCAACGTCAATATCACCGCAGTGTACTACGACGAGTTGCTATTATAAAAGCTGCCCAGCAAGTGGGATTGTCTTTGGAAGAGATCCATAAAGCGTTTGAATCCCTGCCCAAACATCAAGCTCCAAATAAATTACAATGGGAAGCACTGTCAAAAAAGTGGTTTGATCAATTGGATAAAAAGATACACCAGATGCAAAAATTACAAATGGAGCTTGGTGAATGTATTGGGTGTGGTTGCTTATCCTTAGAAAAGTGCCGTTTAAGAAATCCAGATGATATTGAAGGTAAACAATATATTGGATCTAAACTTATCGTGACGTCGTTTTGAATCAAGCACTTTGAATCAAACATTTTGAAATCATTGGTGTATATTGATTGCCCGAGTAATTGAGCTATAACATCGATTTTTCGTATAACTTTTAAATACCGAACTCAAGTGACGTAAACCTTACTTGAGCATAAGCATTATGGTAATCAATGAGGATTTACATGCTAAAAAAAACAAGATTGCGTTGGATACTACCATTAATTTTAGCGGGAGGTTCGTACTTCACTTATACTGCTATCGCACAATCTTCGCCAGATAATGAAGCGACTAAAGAATTAAGAGAAGAGCCCACCGTCCAAATATCTTCTCTATTTCCCACTGATCACAATGTTGTGATCAGTGGGTATGGTGAAATAGAGCCTTTTGAGCAAACTCAGCTAGCAGCTCAAGTGAGTGGAGAAGTCACAAGTTGGCATCCAAATTTTGTGCAAGGTGGCTTCGTCAAACGTGGTGAAGTGCTAATGACGATAGCCAAAGACAATTATGAAGCCGCGTTATTACAAGCAGAAGCGGAATTAGCTAATGCACGTGCAATGTTAATTGAAGAGCAAGCTAAAGCTGAAGTTGCAAAAAGACAAGCCAAATCATTAAATTCTAAACAAGTTACGGAACTTTACCTACGTAAACCACAATTATTAAGCTCTCAGGCAAAAGTGAAATCTGCTCAAGCCGCAATTAAACGTGCTCAGAGGGATTTGGATAATTGTAATATTGTTGCGCCTTATGATGCGCTAGTGGTGAAACGTGAAATCGGCGTTGGTCAATTTGTTTCGGCAGGCTCACAAGTCGCGGTGTTAAACAATGTTGAACTGGCAGAAGTGCATATTCCAATTGCTGGATTTGATCGTGTTTTCTTGCCAGATTCTTTTGTTGATCTTTCGGCTGTAGTAACCCAGCTAGATATGACGAAAACTCAGCGAGAAGGAAAAGTAATTCGCGATTTAGGGATAATCGATAGTGCAACACGGATGAGTAATGTTGTGATTCAAATTAATGACCCGTATGGTTTAAACAACCACCAACCTCCTATTAAGTTTGGCTCCTTTGTCGAAGTGAACTTTATCGGTAAAAAGCTTAAGCATATTTACCGTCTCCCACAAGAATTAGTCAGAAATCGCACTGTTTGGGTTGTTAATGAAAATAATCAGCTTGAAGAAAGGGTGGTTAATGTTTTGCGTGAAGAAGGGGAGTTTTTGGTTATTGGTAAAGGTTTGAATGATTCAGATAAGGTTGTTTTGACAATACCAGAATACCCACGTCAAGGTATGACAGTAAAAGTTGTGCAAAGTAATGATGACTCCACAAGTCTTGTGCAGTAATTAGGAGCAAAATATGGAAGATAATCAACAAAGAGGTATGATTGCCTATTTTGCTAATAACCCTGTTGCGGCTAACTTAATGATGGTATTTATTATCATTATGGGAGTTGTCAGTTATCAACTTATTCAGCGTCAAATATTTCCAAATATCGAAATTAACTACATTAATGTTAGTGCTTATTACCCAGGTGCGTCGCCACAAGAAATTGAAGAAGGAATTCTGATAAAGGTTGAAGAATCACTCAAAGATGTGACTGGCATAAAACAAATTGTCTCTAATGCCTCGCGAGGTAGCGCCCATGTTGAAATAGAAGTTGATACCCATGCTGATATCAAACGAGTATTAGATGATGTGAAGCAGAAAGTTGACACTTTATCTAATATGCCTGTTGGAATGGAACCGATCAATGTTTATCAAATTGAATGGCGGCAAGATGTTATCCAAATGGGATTAGCGAGTGATCGATCTCTTGAAGAGCTTAAGCCAATAGCACAAAAAATTGAAGAAGAATTGCTTCAGCTTAATAACGTGATGCTGGTTGAACTCGATGCACCTGAAGAAGAAATTGCGATTGAAGTTGATCCTCTGATATTACGAAAATATGATTTAACTTTAAATGATGTTAGCCAAGCCATCAGTCGATATTCAGCAAATTTTTCAGCTGGTGAGGTAAAAACAAATTCAGGAATCATATCCGTTCGGATAGAAAATCAGCATTATCGTGGGCAAGAGTTCCGCAATATTCCTGTTAAGTTTGGGGTTAATGGCGCTAAAGTTTTACTACAGGACATCGCTATTATCAAAGACGGATTTACGGAAGGTGAAAAATACAGCAAATACTCAGGGAAAAATATGCTGTCTCTTGCCGTTAAAGCAACCAAAGAACAAAATATTATCCCAGTTGCAGAATCTGTTCATCGATATATTGAAGCCAAAAATAAGCAGCTTCCTGATGATATAAAACTGAATGTCATAGCCGATTATACTTATTATCTAAATGGCCGCCTTGACATGATGTGGAATAACTTGTTTCAAGGGGCGATTTTAGTCGCTATTATGCTGTCAATATTCCTGCGTTTTCGTTTAGCAATGTGGGTAATGATTGGTTTACCTGTTTGCTTCTTAGGGGCGATTATGATGATGCCTGTACTGGGTATCTCCGTCAATATTATTTCTCTGTTCGCGTTTATTATGGTGTTAGGGATCGTTGTTGATGACGCCATCGTTATGGGTGAAAGTGCTTACAGTGAGATTGAAAAAAATGGCGGCGGAATTAATAACATTATCACTGGAGTGAAACGGGTGGCTACTCCTGCGACTTTTGGTGTCTTAACGACTATCGCAGTATTTGCTCCTTTCTTATTTTCTAGTGGTATCGATGGTTCCTTTTTTTACAGCATCGCTGGGGTAGTCATTTTATGTTTAGTGTTCAGCTTGATTGAGTCAAAGTTGATCTTGCCTGCACATTTAGCGCATACAAACTTTAAACCAATTAAAGTGGGTGGATGGCGTGACCGTTTCAACCAACGCTTCCTTAGTTTTGTGCAGGGGCCATATCGACGTTGTGTTGAACTATGTACACATTGGCGTTGGACGATATTTACTGCTTTTAGTGGACTCTTATTGATCAGTATTGCTTTGATTGTTGCGGGCTATGTCAGAATTGTACCTAACCCGAAAGTACCGACGGACTTCCCAAGTATTACAATAGAGATGAACGATACGGCCTCAAATACCCAAATGATAAAGGCGCTGAAACTCATTGAAAATGTTGTTCAAAAAGTTGAGAGTGAACTAATTGAAAAATACGGACAAGGTATGGTTCGTGATGTGTTGTCTTTGAATCAAACTCGAGTTAAAGGTATGGTTTTAGCTCCATTAGTTGATGAAGAGCAACGCTTGTTTGATGCTTTCGAGTTGACTCGTCGTTGGCGAGAAGCAATGCCAACTATTCCTGGAGTGAAAAGTATAAAGATTCGTGACCAAACAGCAGGTGGTGATGGTGATGAATTCGGCTATCTTCTTTTTGGTCCAGATATCAATCAACTCAATCAAGCAGGCCGTGAGTTAATTAACCAACTTCAGCAGCAAGATGGTCTTTATGATATCTCTTCATCCATTGATTCCGGTAGTCAAGAAGTTCTACTTTCACTCAAACCTATTGCTTACGACCTTGGGCTTGATCTCAACATGATTGCGATGCAAGTCGGGGGCAGCTTCTATGGTGGTGAGGCACAAAGGTTACTGCGAAATGGGGAAGAAATTAAGGTCATGGTACGTTACCCTAAACTTACCCGTGAGGCTTTTTCATCGCTTCGTTATACAGTTATCACAACACCGATAGGCCAGAAAGTCATGCTGGGTGATGTTGTTGAGATAGATCAGCAAGCTGGAGTTAGCTCGATACGACGTGAAGATGGCTATCAAACCGTTTATGTCTATGGGTCTATTGATGAGGAAAAAATAGAGCCGCAAAAGGTGGTTACTATTATTGATGAGGAGATCTTACCTGGGCTTAAAAAGCTTTTTCCAAATGTGAAAACACAGCTCGGAGGGGACGTAGAAGAACAAGCTGCTCAGCAAAATGAACAAATATTATTCTTCCTTGCAGGTATGATTATTGTTTATATTTTATTGGCTGTACCTTTGAAGAGTTACACTCAACCATTAATTGTAATGTCTGTTATACCGTTTAGTTTGACAGGAGCGATATGGGGACATTTCTGGTTGGGCTTAGATATTAGCTTAATGTCGACCTTTGGCTTAATTGCAGCAGCTGGTGTGGTTATCAATGATTCGTTAGTATTGACTGATTATGTTAACCAAGTACGTGAAAAAGGTATGGATATCAAGCAAGCAGTTGTTGAAGCAGGTTGCGCTCGTTTTAGAGCGATAACTTTGACATCAATTACCACGTTTGCTGGAGTACTGCCCATTATGTTTGAAACTAGTTTACAAGCTAAGTTTGTTGTTCCAATGGCTGTAGCGTTGGGATTTGCGGTTTTGTTTGCTACTTTTCTGACTTTACTATTAGTGCCTTGTTTATACTTGATGCTTGACGATATAAAGTTTGTTTTGAAAGTGATTAAAGGTTTTTTAAAAAAACTCTTTATGAAAAAAGTTCGCTTCATTGGTAGGAAAGTTAATAGAATATAGGGTCAAAAAATAAAATCGTTTGAGGCCAAAAGTTTGCCTGATTAAGTTATGGGCAAAGTATGTAAGAAAAGCACTAATAATAAAAAAGCAGCTATAATGCTGCTTTTTTATTATTTTAACGATTTAAATATAACCCAATTGATAATAGCAGTATTATTATATTTATGATTGTTCAAGGTCACATTAATATTGTTTAGTACTCACTTTTTATTTAAGTCATGTCTAGAGTTGATCATGTCTAAATAAATTGGAGCATTAACAATGCGCATTCTGACAATTACTTATATTATTTCAATGGTTATGTGTTTATATTCTTCCTTCAGCCAAGCGCATGATGATGGTAGCTATCTACATGATACGCAAAACCCAATTTGGTATAGCGACTGGATGCAAAGCATTGATGACAGAGTGCTTATTCGTGAAATGAGTATTCCTGGTACACACAATTCAGCTTCATTTTTGGGAGGAGATATCGTTATTACGCAGACGCTTCCTATCGATGAACAGTTACGTTCTGGAATACGTTTTCTGGATATTCGATTAAGGCAAGTTGAAAACGTACTGGCTGTTCACCATGGCAGTGTTTTTCAGCAAAGAATGTTTGGAAATGTTTTAAACCATGTACGCGACTTTCTGATTGAGCATCCCACTGAAACGGTTTTAATGAGAGTTCGTAATGAATATAGGGGTGAAAATAATAATGAACGATTTGACGAAACCTTTTTAAGATACGTAAATCGATACCGCGCATTATTTTGGGCTGGTGATAATGAGTCTCCAAGCTTGGGTGAAGTAAGAGGAAAATTAGTGATACTGCAAAACTTTGCTAGTCTGCCTGAGCATCGTACGGGTTTATTGTACAACTCGTTTAAAATACAAGATGCTTGGAAGATTGATTCTAATTGGGCTCTTTACTCAAAATGGGAAAAGATAAAATTTCACTTTGACTGGGCGCAGGAGCAATTAACACAGGGTAAAAACAAAGGTTCTATCAACTATTTAAGTGCTTCTGTTGGTAGTTTCCCATATTTTGTTGCTAGTGGGCATAGTACGCCAGATACTGATGGCGATCGTTTGTTTACCGGGGTTCTCACGTCGGACAACACAATATTTACAGATTTTCCAAGATTGTGGTGTATGGGTATATTTTGCGTTATTGGCTTTGAAGGAACTAACACATTGGCTGCAAATTATATTGAGGGAAATAACATCACGTTTGCAGGTATCGTTGCTGCTGATTTTCCCGGGCCTAAGTTAATATCCAGTATTATTGCCCTAAACTACGCACCTTAATCTGACTTGGAAAGTTCGAATGATTGGCGGTGGAGATTGGCCAAGAATCGTGCTAGTTCGATAGTGTTTTGTAGATTAACTAACTATACCCAAGTGACTTCAAGATGCTTGATTCAGAGCGAGGTCACTGAGTCGAATTCAAGGAAGACAACGAAGCGGAATAGCCAGCTCTTTCCAAGTTGTCTGACGCAAGAAGTCGGCTCAGTGACTCGCTCCCAAAGGGCGAGCGACCTTAACTCTCAGACTTTGTTAACGATTCTCAATGTAGAGCCACTATATCTTCGAATCGTTGCCGCGCCTGAGAGTTAAGGTCATCTCGCTGAACGCAGCATCTTGAGGTTACTTGGGTATAGAGTACTCTATGCCAAAATCGTCAATCGCAATTTTGCAGCCAAGTTGTCCTAACCACAATTAATAAGTCATGAGTTGAGATTTATACCTTATACCCAAGTGACTTCACCCTCTAGAAGCGGGTCACTTGGGTACGCTGCGTTTTATCGTTACTGAACAGAAACGTCAAGTTGATCTAGGACGGATGGGAAACCCCAGCCATTTTGGCCCTCTTTGACGCTTTCGCCCGTAAGGTATTCAAAGATTGTCGGCGCCAGCGAACCATTGGCAACAGAAGTTAGTGGAGTCACATTGTCACCAATTGGAGCGCCCCAGAACCCTAAGAAAGCATCTTTTTCAAGGTAGCTTTCTCCAGCATGACGACCAGGAACCATGGTATTAAACCCAATGCCTTCGACTGGGAATAAGTTAATGGTACCTGCGCGGTCCTCCTCATAGAGTTTGGCGAGCTGAATGACAGAATCAGGTCGTGGTGTAAAGTGAGTGAGCTCTCTCCACTCATGACCATTACACCATGTTGAAGTATCTTCTCGTTTAGCTTGATGAAGACATTTTTGCAGCAAGGCTGCAAAACGGTCGAGTTCACGTGGGTTAGGTTGAGGTAAGTATGGATTGAGTTGCTGAACTTCTAGTAAATGAGTTTCACCAGAGTCTTTGTTCGCATTCCCGTAGAAGTAACGCCCTTGCTTATGGCTAATGATCTCGTCATGACGTTTTCCATTTCGTTTAGCACTCAAACGAACAGAACATTGATTAAGGTCGCAAGCTGTTTCTCGCACAACCAAGTAATCGAGAGTACCATCAAGATCGTTGATGGTTTCGGAAATAATATCGACCGATGCTTTACCTGTGTGGTTAATTGGCTGCCAGTTAATCAGCTCACTGTAGATAGGTTGCACTTCCCACCCATGGCGAGAATTAAACAGATCCATCATAAAGTTCCCTCCAGCAGTGGAGGCGACGATGACATCCATATCATTATTGCTGGGGTAATTTAGAGCGTTGGTTATTTTTGGGCCTTCGCCTTCATCGGAAGAAATCTTCTTGATATTAAGTGCATAACCCAGCTTTTCAGCCAGTGGTTTGAATATCACTTTTTCAGGATTAAGTGTGTGATAAACAGGCGTTAAACCATGATCTCCTGCCATTCCCCACAATGTTTGCTGATAAACGCCAGCTTTTTTGTAAGCCCCTTCGATTTGTCGGAGCCAATAATCGAGCCTGTTGAGTTCACCGCTTGGCATGATCACTTCGTCACTGAACGGCCCATAAAAGTGGGCAAAGTGATCGGGCCATGGGTTATAAATCAATGTGTAGTCAGGCATTCCTTGACCATCTAACTGAGCCAGTTTTTCTAGATCTTGTTGGATCACCCATTTGCGGCTTAGTTTAGTTAAAAACTGCCATCCGGATAGAGCTTGGTAGCCTTGAATATCTTGAATCAGCTGTTGACGCATTTTGCTCAGCTTTTGTTCGGTTTCAGCGCGTTGCGTCAGTTCTCTTAGGCAGCGTTTCTCACCAAAGTCTCTTAAGCTTTCTCCCACTCCCAAGTTCACTAATCCGTCGTAGCTAGTGTGTGCATTCCAATCATATTGGGCATTACAGTTGAGTGTTTTTAAGTGAACAAGCCTATCAAACATAGTCTCAACTTGATTTTCTTGAAGAAGTTTGTCGAGCTGTAAAGCGTCATTGCCGAAAAAGTAATAGGCTCTGTCAGCGTTACGGTCGATGAAATGAAAGTTAGGAATGCCAGTCCCTTTGTGACCAGAAACCTTTGCCCCTGTTTTTACTATAGGCAGATTTCTTACGCTTATTGTCGGAGTTGAAGAGATACCCACTCGAGTAATAGATGGTTTGTAGTCTTGGTACAACTGCTTAAAAAAGGGCAGATAAAGCGGGTCATCATAATTTTGAGAGGCTAACGCTTTCAGAAAATCAACAGATTGTTGCTGCTCTGGAGTGGCACTTGATTTGGGTGGGTAGAGGTGAGTAAAATGATCATGCCGTTGATTCACCTGATCCAAAAAAGGTGTATTTGGGTCAACGAGACCTTCGAGTAATCCTTGCTGCAGGCCATCCACAACAATTTGCACTCCAAATCGACGATTTTGCTGTGACTGTAAAAAAGCGAGCACTTTTTCTGGTTGTTCATCGAATGTTGTTTGCAACCACTGATCCAGCTTTTGCTGTTTTTCATCTTGATACACAAATTGACGATATCCTTTTAAGACATTTAAGCGCACAAAATCAATCAGTGTTATCGTCAGAGCTTGCGCTTTATTGTTCGGCTTAGAAAGGTTCTTCGGTTGATTATCTTCGATGATAGCCTCTACGGCATGCTTCATATCACCGTCAGCCATTCCTGATGCAGCTTGTTGCATTATGTTAATCACAATGGGCTGAATTTTTGCAACGAGCTCAAGATCCTCTTGGGATTGGCTCAAATAAGTGTAGTGATCGGGCAGTTGTTGTGTATCTTGCCATTGGCCTATTTGAAATAATGCATCATAGACTGTCACCATCGCTGCGATAAATTCATTATCAATCACCAGACCTTCTTGATGAGCTTGGTCTTTAGCGTGTTTTTTTTCTTCAAGTTGATGATCTTCATTTAGGCTAAATAACGCATGTTCAAATTGAGTCAGCGCCTTTTTATCGTATGTTTCCAGAAGGTAAGCTTTAAACTGATCTTTATCATCGAGCCCTGAGTAACGGTCATAAAACTGATAGAGAAAATACCCAAGGGGGATCGAGTAGGTTGGATCAGCAATTTGAGACATCACTCTGAGCTTAGTCTCTTTTTCAAGAGGTAATGTCGCTAGGTAAGCTTCTAAAGTCATCCCTCCAATCGTAAACAATGATAGATCCCGAGCAAAAGTTGTTGAGTAAGTGAGACTAGAGGCGACTTGGTTTTTTAAGATCTCAGTGGAATTAAAGACTGTACCGATGACCGGAGTCTCTCCGATAGATGCTTGGGCCGTTGCTATCGTCAATACACTTGATAGAACAGCAGGAAGAACATAACGTTTTGACCAACTCATTAATTTACCTATTCTTATTACAAAGATTAAGACCAGTTTGGCACCATGCTGATGAAGTGTGAATAGATAACGTGTGATAAGCCTCCGATATCTGGAGAAAGAACAAATGGAGAAGTATTTAACCCACAGAGTTTTGAATTAATTGGCCAAGAATTAAATCATCAATAAATCGATAAAACCCCGTAACCTGCTTAACGGTAAGCTTGATATAGAACGAATATGATAGTGCTCTATTGACGGATGATTATTGTACTGAAAATTAACATCATCATATTCATCTGGATGATTATTAGCTTGTGAGATTACTCAGCCAGTTAACGTCAATAAACTCAATCTATTAATGGCATTTTGAAATGTCGAGATCAAGTGAGGTTAAAAATGAAAAGCAGTTGGAAAAAGATATTATCTTTCGGGCTATTAAACATCGTATATTCTCATTTTGGATTAGCGTCTGAAGAAGGAAACTTAGTGTACGATGCCAATACTAATTCATGGAGTTATCCATACGTTACTATTGATAACTCTACGGCTTATCACGTGTCTGGCGAAGTGGATTTTGCTGTCTGTTTACAGAGTTCATTTGTGGTCAATGCAAGCCATAAATGGGTGGATGATAGTCGAGGAATCTGTCTTGTTACTAAAGTAACAGCGACAGTTGCAACGGATGATGGAAATGTTGAAGCTAAGCCATATATTTCTTCAGGTACTTCATTTAGTCATTTTGCAGTCATTCACCGAAATGGTGGCTATGAAGTGACAAGAGTAGTCAATTAGAACTTTGGTGAGCTTAAAAATCACTTATGTAACAATAGCATGTGTGCTAGGTTAATTTGAAAAGCCGCGTAATAGCAAGCGTCACTTTGATGCAGTGCATTAAAATGCATTGTTTTATTTTATAAAATTATGAACAAGCATCACTTTAATGAATTGTTTTGATGGATCTGTTATTTTAATTAAGTTAACTTTAATTCGAATTGTTAATAAGAGGTTGAAAATGAAAGGATTAAAGTTTTTTGCGGCTTTTTCTGCACTGGTGTGTTTACAAGCTGAAGCGAATATAACCGTTGTGGATATTACTGGTTCATCACCGCAATCAGTAAAAGATGAATATGAAGTAACATTTGAAGTTCAGAAAGGAATGGAGCAGGATGGTTTCAATCTGCATTACTGTAATATACTTCCAAGAGTATATATTCAGCAAGATCCGGATGGGATACATAGCCAGGCACAATGTTTCTATTCTAAACCAGGTGAATTACCTTCTGATGAATCAGAAATTGCTCAATGGGCACTGGATATTTCATATGATCCTCAAACTGAACTCTTTGGTGCTGCAAATGAATATACGCATTATTACCAAAGTAAAATATATACGCTTGAGCCAGAGCAACTTTTAGAAGTTGGACCACACTACATTAGTAAACGTAATGAACTCCAAGCTTCAGGAATGAATGTTGGAGAGTGTAAAATCCAGCAGGTTTACTACTTCGCTAGACCTACTGAGAATATCTACCTATCTCACATAGCTCTTTGTAATGTATCTCAGGTTGATGGTACTCCTAATGGCCAATTGGCTCTTGAAATTAACTTTACTCAAGATCGTCAGTCGTACAGTGAAAAACGTATTGAGTTTGTTTCTCAATAATCATTTCCTTTGGTCATTAAGCTCGAGTCGCAGGTGCGACTCGAGTATATATTCTTACATAGAGCGTCTGATCACCCAATGTCCACTCCATATATCACACTATATAAACAAGTTATTTGCTACTTTCTGTTATTAATAAATGTCTAAATTCCTCATTGATTCATTTTTTTGAAAATAATAACCACAAATATCCAGTGTTATAGAATTTTTTCCCAAAATAAGTGTTAATTAAAACTAAATGATAAAGTTTTTCTAAAGGTAAGCTTCTAAAATGTGGCACATTAATCTGGTAATAAAAACCAGGATCATGTTAACCCAATCAATAGTTGCTGCCATGAATTCTAAATCTTTTACGATACTGCTGTTTTTATCTGTGTGCCTTATTTGGGGAACCACTTGGTTCGCGATGGAGATAGCTCTACACTCAATACCACCTGTTTTCGCTACAGGGATGCGCTTTTTGCTTGCTGCCCCTCTACTAGTTGTAATGGCAAAACTATTTAAACAACCGTTACTTTTCCCCAAAGGTAAGCGCCGTTGGATCCTGATCGTCGCCGTAATGTATTTTGCTTTTCCATTCACATTAATGATTTACGGTGAGCAATATATTTCCTCTGGTTTGGCGTCAATTATTTTTGCAAATATGCCTGTTGCTGTGATGGTTATGTCTGGAATATTTCTTGGCTTACGTTTAGCAAAGCATCAAACATTTGGGTTGGTGATCGCTGTGGTGAGTTTATGCCTAATTTTAGGGAATGAGATGAAACTAGGTGGGGAAAATTATTTATTGGGTACATTGTCATTAGGATTGGCGGTATTAATGCATTCGGTGATGTATGTCTTTGTGCAAAAATTCTGTAAAGATGTCCCGGTATTAACCTATAATGCTATACCTTGTTTTATTGCTTCACTGCTGTTATTTGCTTTATCAGGGTTTTTGGAGCCAATTGACATCGCATCTTTTACTTCGGAATCAGTTTATGCTGTTGTTTATCTGGGGTTGGTCGCGAGTGTCGGTGGCATTGTGGCATATTTTAAATTAGGCCAAGTATCGACACCCTTTCAAGCATCTATTTGCTTTTTAATCTTTCCGTTAGTCGCATTGCTGTTATGTGCTTACGTTAATGATGAGGTACTATCCACTCAATCGATCTTACTGATGTTACCTTTAATGTTTGGTATTTTGCTGACTAAAACGCCAAAAACAGTGTTTCAGCGTCGTCCTAAAGCCGTTATTGCGGACTAATTCAAGCTCCATTGGTTAAGGAGAGCATCATGTTGTTCTCCTTATACTGCCTCTTTTGTTTTCTATCTCAACGTCATTGCTTATTTGGCTTTTATATCAACAGGGCTATGTGTTGTATTACTGATAAAATTAAGCTACAAATAGTAGAAATAATGCTTTTTTATAGTGTAGAATATGGTTCATATTAATACAGTTTAGTAACATTTACTTTGCTTAGTATTAAATGTTCTTTTTATACAATATTTTTATTTGAGCATTTTTATTTTAATAACTGGCAGAATAGGTTAGTAGCAGTTACTTGAAATGTGAGTAATGACCTTCAGGTTAGTGGGCTGCGTGCGTGGCTAGAGAATAAAATAGAAGAAGGGGACACGTGAATCGCCCCTCGACTAGAGCTTAGATATTACACTTTTGGTTTGGCCGCCGATCAGTAATATTGAAGCTTTTTGGTGTTACGAGTAGCTGGCTGTTAGTTTTGTTCCTTACGTTCTTTATGACTAACAGTTTTTGTAACCATAACCTGAGGTTTCTCTCAGGTTTTTTTCTATTTGTTGGCCTGTGAGCCTGATTTTACGTAAGAGAAAATGAGTAAGGTGTGTATTTACACTCAAAATCACAGATACATCAAGTAGTGGTTTATTATACCATGTGTTTTTTGAGGATATGAAATGCTTAAAATGACCAAAAGTGTTTCAAATCATGAATCTTTCGGCATCGATCTCTAGACTGCAAAGAAAAGTTGCAAGTGAAACCAATTCAATGGCGAATTAGTAAGTTCCTATGTCATAACTCAGTGGGTTGTATCTATCGAGTTAATACAAATTTTCTGCCATAAGCCTGATTGACAACAAACTTCCAACCAAGCGATAAGTGAACAATCGAATGTATCAATATTGAATGGTTATAAAAATGTCTAATCGAGGTTAGAGCGAATTGCTAGCCATTCCATAGCAGCATGATAATCATGAAAAGATTGAGCGTCCCCTGATATAAACCAACCACTCACTGTTGCGGCTAACTCTTGCCAGTGCTTATGACCATAAATGGCTAGACGATGTACTTTGAAATCTGTTTTCATGCCTAATCTAAAATCGTCCCATGCGGCTCTTGGTTCCCATCCTTCAAGCTCAGTGATGTCAGCCAGCATTCTGATGTTATTAGAGTGAATCCCTTTTAAACTGGCTTCGAGAATTGGGCTAATTATTTCGTAATCCTGATGGGTTAATTTGCCTTTCGCTTTAAAAACTAAAACTATTTGTGAATCTATTCGCTCAATTCCAAATGTTATGCCGTGACTTTTCATATTAATCTCCCTAGGGTTGTGATTCTAGATGTAGAGCTTAGAAGATAAAATCAGAGGAACATGAGAACATGTAAGCAAATTTAAAATTAATAAATTAAGATTTAGTGTCTTACGTCAAAAAAATAACTAGAACTCTCTGCTTGAAGGGGCGCAGCCAAGGTATTGTAAAAGAGTATATAGACTTTCCTGCTGAAGCGCGACACGTCGAAAAAGTTCAGCAAAAGTGGAATCACCACCAAAGCAAGCTTGGATGTAATGATTCATTTCATGGTTGTCATAGCCTTCTGCGTACATGGCGCGTACCCATTGGTATTCCACGGATTGTAAATCCATGAGCGTATTTTCATTAAGAGTGGTTTCTTTCACTGCGGGACCTTTGCTATTTTCAACACCCGGTTATTCCAAAACTGCATCCAAGTGATTTCAAGATGCTTGATTCAGAACGATGTCTTCTTCAGAATTTGCTTAAAAATTGACACTCGATCAAGAATAAGTGGGCAACACCAGAAAATCATAGTTCGATTTAAGCAAACTATCGTGAAAGATTGATGACAACTTGGCATCGTTCTCTTTTTATCATGGAGAGGGAGTTCATTTATCTATAGCTGGTGGCTTAGGTATGATGATTCCCTCAATCATTCATTAAAAGTCACTAAGGGGCTGAAGCGACTTTGACCATGGGGGATTTTTTATCGGTTTTGACTTGTGCGAGTAAAACTCCCGCGATGACCAATAGTCCACCGATGAGATGATAGGTGTGTACTTTTTCACCTAGAATCGTTGCTGCGAGTGTTATTGAAATCACAGGCATGAGATTCATGAACATGGCACTAGAATCAGCTCCGATCAAATTGATTGATTTGATCCACATTAAAGGAGCAAAAATAGAGGCTGCGATACCAGCATAAGCAATAAGTGGGAGAGCATTCTGGCTTGGAAGTAGCTCATCACTGGTTAGCCAAAGTGGCAAAAGCATCACCAGCGTAAATCCACCTTGCATGTAGACGAGGATCATACTGCCAAATGGCATTTTCCAGCGTTTAAGTAACACACAATACAACGCATAACTTAGTGCAGCAAATAACATCAAAGTATCACCTTGAACCATATTTTGATGCACAAAATAAGTGATATTCCCCTGACCAAGCATAAACGCCAAGCCTAATAAAGAGATAATGCCTCCTGTTACACTGAGTGCGGAAATCGATTTGCCTAGCAAAGGTAGACTGAGAAATACGCTAAGTAATGGAACAAGAGATATAATGAGTACCATATTAGAAGCAGTTGTCGTCAGCCCGGCGTAATAACCCAAAGATTGATTAAGCACCATTCCTAACAAAGCAAGGAAAGCTAATTTTGCGAGATAGGGGCGAATAGCATTATATTCTTTGATGACACGAGGTAGACAGAAAGGGGTTAGTATAAGCATGGCAACAAACCAGCGATAAAAACTCATCGCACTTGGCTCAATTGCTTCTGCGGCCATTTTATTTATGATGGCATTTCCACCCCAGATAATAACGGTAAACAACGGAAGTAAATAGACCACAGCAATCTCACAAAGAATCATAGTGACGATAGTCTGTCAGGTCTTTATAATTATAAGTATCTATAATAAGACATAGTAAGTGATAGGAAGACAAGTTTGAAAAAGAATCGGCGGAATCTTCATCCCTCTTTATCGATCGAGCAGGCTCCATCGGATGTATTTATGAATTTTGAGGCCTTCCTATCGAATACAGAAACGCGTATCCACAGCCATAAATGGGGGCAATTGCAATTAATCAGTGGTGGAATTTTGGAGATGGAAGCTGAAGATACACGATTTTTGGCGCCACCTCATTTGGCTATTTGGGTGCCAGCTGGGGTTCGGCATACCAGTTATAATCGTAAGCCTCTTGAATATTGTTCACTTAATATTGCCCCTAAGTTGACAGAGTCTTTCCCCAACCAGACCAGTTTGATCAAAGTTACCCCGATTGTGTCTGCTATCGTAGAAGACTTTCGTCAACGCGGCATAAACATTGCTGCCAACCCAGAAGATAAACGCTTGGTACAAGTTTTGCTCGATCAACTGGCCACTCAAGATGTTGAACATCACTTTTTGCCGACAACAGACAATAAGTACCTTAAACCGATTCTAAAAGCCGTCGAGGAATCGCCTACTGATGATATCAGTCTGGCGGTGTGGGCAGAAAAGGTGCACACCACTGAGCGAACCCTTGCACGACATTGCCAAAGCGAACTCGGAATGAGCTTTACAGAGTGGCGTTTGCGAGTACGCTATTTATATTCCATGGAACTATTACGTAAAGGTCGACCAGTCAAAGAGGTAGCGTTAACGTTAGGCTATAACCAAGCAAGCCCATATATTGCTATGTTTAAAAAATACTCAGGAATGACACCTGAACAATACAAGAATCGCTTGCTTTAGTACTGTGCAGGAAGGTTAATTTTTCTTGTCGCTGAAACCATAAAGTGTCCAAAAAAACCATAAAGTGTCCTTTTAAAACCCTCGCCGAACAAAAATATCTTTAAGTTTGCTAGTGCAAAGAACCAAGGCTCGATTATGTGTGAAGGAAGCCTTGAAAGAGACTGTTGTTATCACTTTGAGTTCGACCCTAATGTGGTGAGTTTTGAATCGCAGCCTAGAGGCTTTTTCTATGACTTTGATGGAAAGCAGCTGCCTTACACCCCTGATTTCTTTGTTGTATATGATGATGGTTGCCACAGTTTCATGGAGATCAAACCCTATTCAAAAGCATTGAGTAAAGAATTTAAACTAAAGTTTCAGTCTAGAAAGCGAGCAGCAGAACTGCTTGGCTTTAACTCATTCACATTTAAATAATTCTATTTTGACTTAGTAAAACTAACTTGAGAAGCCAATCTTTAAGCGAATAATAAAACCCTAAAAAGCAGATTACCTATTATGAGTAATTTGTGACTCATCTCATATTTTTAGTCTATTTTACAAAATTGTACCTGAACCGAAATAACTGCCTATTTCGTCACTATCACTACCACTACCTAACAACTGGAATAACTGTTAATTCTTATACACTGGTTTATTTAGGCAGAGTGTCTTCTTTTCTTAATTAAGTCGTTTAAAATTATGATGTTACCATGTCTTGTTAAGCATCAGTTAAACAGGAACGGCATGGCGATGTCAAATAACAGCGATCTTACAATAGAAGTTAATTCTCGAATAGGATGGATCAGTGAAATTCACCCAGACTTAACCCGAGTTAAAATTGACTTTGAATCTAACCCTTTTGGTGAACCAATATGGGGCACTTTAGGACGAGCGTTCTCTAAATCGGACATAGAGCTAGCCATCGATAATAAACTTGACTGTCGCGTTGATTTCTTTGGCGGTGATATCAGCCTCCCTACCATCCTAGATATTTACACTTCCCTTTTAAATCAAGAACAAATCGTCTTTCGTGCAGAGCGGATGCGTATTGAAGGTGATGAGGAACTGACATTACGTTCAGGAGATGCCCAAATCACGATGACGGCCAGAAGTGGCACCATAAAAACAGAAGCAAAACACATAAACAGCACAGCTGAAAGAACTCAAAAGATTCAAGCCAAGAAAATCAATTTAAATTAATTAAAAAGAGAGGATAGGCATGGCCGTAACGATTGCAGCAAATGGATTAAGTATTGTACATAAAGATTCTGGGGGAGAGGCGAACGCGTCGGTCCCTGATGTGTGCTTAACCAAAGTTGGTAAGCCTGTTGTGCCTATTCCCTATGGTAATAACGCCAAATCATCGGATTTAGCGGGCGGGACAACGACGGTTACCGCAGATGGTGGTAACAGTATTGCGTTAAAAGACAGTACCTTTTCAAAAAGTACGGGGGATGCGGGAGGCGATAAAAAAGGGGTTTCTTCAGGTACCATTGAAGCAGAAGCAAAATTTATTTCAGCTTCCTCTACTGTTTTGTTTGAAGGCAAAGGCGTGGCACGCCAAACAGACCAAATGACAATGAATAAGGCCAATACCATGTGTTTTGGTGTGGAAAACCCGTCAGTGAGTGTGGAAGAAGATGTAGAAGAAACACACGATTTAGAGGTCTGTATTCGTTATCCCAACGGCAAACGTTTAACGAATGCTCCTTTTGAGCTGATTAACGAAGCGGGTGCTGTTGTTGGCTCTGGTACTCTTGATGGTCAAGGCAAAGCTATTGTGACAGGGCTTAAGCCGGACAAAGTAAAGTTGGTCGCACAAGAAAGTCAAGATGACTTGGTACTCAAACCCCTTCGCCGAGATAATCCTCATTATCAAGAATCAGTGTCAGATGAAGATTTTTTTGAATTAGCAACAAAAGGCCAGCGTGGATTCTGGCAACCGACTCGTGTCGAATCTTTTGGTACAGCATGGGGTTGCATGGGGCCAAATTTGAATGAGGATAAGTTTTTCCATGATGTCATGGAAACAGAGATAAAAATGCATTTCTCGCATTTTGATGCCTCCAGTAAATATGATTTTGACAAAGTATGTGCTTCTTCGTTGTGTCACCTTCGCCAACCGCTCCCTCATACTACTGAGTCTCTATTAGCTAAAACCATGCCTCATGCTCTTGAAGAGGGCGACATACTTTCTACTATTTTGTGCTTAGACCCTCGTGAAACATCGGATAGTATGTTGGGTTACATTCGTGGACTCGGAGAGGGTAATCCGCAAAGCTTTCTTGAAAAATATAACTGGGAAGCAGCCAAAAAAACGATGCAAAAGGAACTTGAATCCTTAGACAAAAAAGTTCGAGGCCGCTTAACCTATCTTCATGATGAAGCAAGTAAGGAATATGAATCTTTAGAAGAAGTCTTGTCCGAGCACCTCAATAAACTCGACGCCTATTCAAAAGCGAAAACAGAACAGATTTCCAACGCTTTTGCAAAGTTGGAAGCCAAGGCTAAAAAAATTCTTGAAAATATTGAGAATGTCAAAGTAACTCAAGAAGAGAGCCCGGTTTCTACGGAAAGTAAAACCGTGACTTCAACGGTTAACGCGCCAAACACCATAAAAACGGTGGAGCCTTACCTTGAAGAAATTCCCGGTGTGATTAAAAATGCCATTCCTATTTATCCTGTTCGTTATGGGTATGCGAATGTCTTTGATGAGATAATAGAAGCCCAAAACCCGCTAACTTTACCTGAAATGAAGGAGAAGCAAAATATTCAGGAGACTGGTGGTTACCTATTCAGATTATTAAGAGAAGGCTGGATATACATTAAAGAAGAGCGAGAAGGGAAAGTAAAGCCATTCCATATCTTTAAATATTCGCAAATAGCACTACCAAATGGTGTTCTTGAAAAGTTCGAAAAATACATTTTCACCAACAAAATAAATGCAAGTGGAGGGCTGACCCTAGACACCTCTTCAGGCAAAACATTTTACCCATGTCCATTTGTGAGCACCAAGGCTAAGAAAGTGTCTATCGCTTATTCTGCACATGAGTGGACTGTCGAGCTGATTGACAGCATCAATGATGATAAGAATAAAGAGCTGCGGGAAAAGACTATGCAGCAGATTGATGTCACCGAGTCTGAAACCGATTACAGCATAGAAGCGACACCAGAAAATCTAACCAAGCTGGTCGAAGACTATCGAATGAACGATAAAAAGTGGCTTGGATTAGAAGATAGTCAGGCTGAAGAATATGGGTTTGATTATCTTACTGCTGATCTCAGTTATCACCTTTCCCCCGAAGGGATCATTGAGAACATGTACAAAGGTAATAGTGAAAATAAAGGCGGCATCTTAGTTGCACTATTTGACCCTATTGGACGACAAGCGGACCTCGCATTTGCACTTACTCAGTTAACGGTCTGGGAAGAGCAAGATAAAGTACAAAAACGATACCCGAGAGGAATTGCACAAATTCTTAATCAGGCATTTCTAAGTGAAAAAGCGCCGGAGGAGATAAAAGAAGCCGCTCTAGAAAACCTGCATATAGAGGAGCTGAAGAAATTTAACAAAGAAACCGATAATATTAAAGCTTATTTCAAAGAACGGCGTATTGCCATACTTAACGTGTATCGTGCTTTTGCTTACCGGCAAGGGGATGACCAGGGTTTTGTCAATTCTATTGGTTCGTTAGATACTTATTTTAAGACATTTTTCGATATTAAGTCAGATAAACCAAAGGATCCGGTAAAAGAGGTAGAAGAAGTCGCCAGTGTGGTTACTGCAATTTTTGAAGGAGTGGGATCTTCAGTAGAAGGGCAAGATTTATTAGCAGATATGATGAATCAAGCTTATGAAACTGACGATGATCTAATCAAAGATTCAGAAAACAGTTATGGATTACCATTAGATTATGTTCAGAGAATACTTACTCAATGTCAGAATGGTGTTGCAACAGACTGGGGAGAGGCAACAAAAAGATTACTGGAAATATTTAAAAATCTCTATAATCATGCAGCGGCAGTAAATATTTATGGCCCAGGAGTATCCGAGACATTTCATACTAAACTGACTGGCTCATCGATAGAAAAAATTGTTAAGTCATTATTACCGATATTCTCCAAACGTATTTTTGGTTTTAGCCTCACAGGAAAAACCGTCAGTGTGCAAATGTCAGAACTATCATTAATACTTGGGGAGTTCATCAATCCTGGAGGTAAATCCCCTCGATATAATTGGGAAGATCCTAATCTTGATTGGGCTAAGAAGCTCTTGGCTCATAAAAATAAAATAGATAAGGCAAATGGAAATGGTCCAAGTTTAGAGGTTCCTGAAGTAGAACATCATGGCGCCGATGGTAAGAGCACATCAAGTGCTGGGGGGAACGCGGCATCATTCTTAGTTTCAGCGGTCGGAGCAGGTTGGTCGTGGTATATCAATGCGACAACATTACTTGGCTTTTTATCTGATGAGCGGTTTAAATCATCAGACCCACTTGCTGATCCTCATGGCGGATATTATGATTATTTACAGATAGTTTCAGCACTTACTGCAATAACGATAGACAGCGCTGCAGTAAGTGGTATGGCGCTGAAGGTTTACGAACGTTCCTTAAACAGTGCGAGGTTGGGAGCGACAGGAATACAAAAAATATTACCTGCAGCTTCAAAATCCGCTCAACTTAAAATTGCAACGTTTCTCTCTTCAAAAGTAGCCAACGGTCTTATTGCAACCGCAAACTTAGCGGTTGCTTTCACGGAATCCAGGCAAGCATACCTTGATTGGGAAAGTGGGAATGTAGGAGGGGCTATAGGGCATGGAACATTGGTATTATCTTCTTTATCTTTTGCTGCCGCTGGGGTTGGTGGGATAATATCTACATCTTCAGCCATTATCGGAGCACTGAATATTTTTGGCTTTGTCTTGCTTGTGATAGGTGGAACGTTGTTATGGTTATTTACTAAAAATAAAATAGAAAATTTACTGTTCAACTGTTTCTGGGGGAAAAGCAACGTTTATGGGTTTTGGAAGCATATATCAAATGAAGGAAAATTAGATTTAATCAAGCGTTTCGAATTGTCAAGTAGTATGGTAAAAAGTTTCCCATTACAAAAAGCATTTGAAATTGAAATGCAAGAGTTTAATAATCTATTATGTATGCCAAGTGTGGAAGTTGAGAGTTCTAGTAATTTTTTGAGTGGAAAAAAAACGGTAAGCTATCAATTTAAATTGCCTGGTTATATTACGGACGTTTCTGAAATATGTGGTTCAATACAAAGAGAATATACAGACGTACAGGAACTTCATATTGAAGATATGAATAAAATAAAATTTGATGATGAAGGAACCGAGGAATTTAAAAAAGCACTACAGCGAGCATTGAATGCTGCCCCGCGACATGAAAATGGAGGGCTGGTTCTTAACAAGGGAGTGTTAGAGCTAAACGTAGAAGTAACTTTAAATGTGTACTCGAAACTTTACTGGTATTATCAGCTCCAACCGGGTGTAATCACACCAAAGCGGATGTTAGAGTCAAATGGTCTAGCGAAAAAACCAATTATAGGCATGATAGATAAGAACTTAATCTGATGACAGAAAAAAATAGTAAAAGAAATAAATCGGGTATTTATGGTAAAGCCATAAAATTTATCGAGCTAAGAGACTGGCTTAATAAAACATTCACTATGGGAGCCTATGATGATCCAAAAAGCTCAATTAGCTTAGTGGACGACAAAACATTAGCAATATCTTCTCCTATGCATATTGCAAGATTTGTTTATATTGCCCCTTTTGTGTTGGCATTTTGGTGTGTATTTTTTTCTATCGGAAGTTCTATGTGGCCAAGCGAAGAAAATATCGAATTTGCTCGTGACATGGCCAGAATAAACCAGGAGAGTAGGGAAAGAGGTGAGTTAGTTGAAGAGCATCTCCTGTATTTCGAAGCTCTGCTTGGCGAAGATGGAAAGAGTTCACCAATAAATTATACAACCGCAATAATGAATTATGGCTCTGGAAGTATGAAAGAATGGCTTTATGAAGATTTTATTATATTGGGATTTATGTTTATAATTTCTTTAACCGCTACCATTCTTTTCCTTCGTATTCCACGAATGGCAGATCTCTATTTTGATCGTCAACGCC